>DASXWZ010000137.1:0-4271 GCA_036503375.1 Rhodanobacteraceae bacterium
AGCAAGATCCCGGCTTCGCGCGCTTCCCGCCGGCCCAGTTCGGACAGATCGACATCGGCCCAGCCGGTGAAGCGGTTCTCCTTGTTCCATTGCGACTGGCCGTGGCGGATCAGGACGAGGGTGGGCATGGCGGAGTTCACAAAACTGGGGCGTCTATTGTAATGAACACCATCCCCACCCAACCCTCCCCTTGAAGGGGAGGGGTTTTTCTCTTGCTAAACCCTGGATCGAATATCAGCATCCAATCCACACCCCACCCGCACGAGGTGTCCGATGAAAGCGCGTCTCTTTCTGCTGTTGCCACTGTTGCTCCTCACCACCGCCTGCGTCGCCGGGGACGACAGCGACAGCGGCGGCATGGACAAGGTCAATGGCTCGATTACCGTCGAGGCCGGCCGCGCCCCTGCGGACGCCAATACCGTCAATGGTTCCATCCACGTCGAGTCGAACGCCAGGATCGAAGACGCCTCCACGGTTAATGGCTCGATCTCGCTGGGCGCGCATGCTTCGGCCAAGTCGGCCAACACGGTCAACGGCGCGATCACGCTGGACGACGGCGCGCAGGTCGCCAAGGGAATCGAATCGGTGAACGGCGCGCTGACGCTCTCGCCGGGCGCCGGTGTCGGCGGTCATGCCACCAACGTCAACGGACACATCAGCCTCGATAGCGCGCACGTCGGCGGCGGCCTGGAAACCGTGGGCGGCGACATCGACATCACCGGCAACTCGCGCGTGGACGGCGGGATCCTGGTGCACAAGCCGGACAACGGCTGGTTCCACTTCGGCATCGAGCGCCCGCCGGTGGTGACGATCGGCCCCGGTGCGACCGTCAACGGCACGCTGAAGTTCGAGCGCGAAGTGAAGCTCTACGTCAGCGACAAGGCGCACGTCGGCCAGATCGTCGGCGCAAAACCCATCTCGTTCACGGGTGCGCAGCCGACGAACGAGTGATCAGTCGCGAGCCCGCCGTTCTGGTCAGCAACACCATCCCACCCTCCCCTTGAGGGGGAGGGCTCACCGCGCGGTCGACTTCCGAGCGAAGCCCCACGCCGCGGTGCAGGAGCGTCAGCGCAATCGCGCCCAGCACCGCGACGAAGCCGCACATCACGAGGTACGCGATCCACAGCGGCACGTCCCCGATGCCGAGCACGCCGTAGCGGAAGGCATTGACCATGTACAGGATCGGGTTCACCAGCGAGATCGCGTGCCACGGCTCGCCGAGCATGTTCACCGAATAGAACACCCCGCCCAGGTACGTCAGCGGCGTCAGCACGAAGGTAGGAACAATGGCGATGTCGTCGAACTTCCTGGCAAACATCGCGTTGATGAAACCGGCCAGCGAGAAGATCGACGAGCCCAGCAGCACGGTCGTCACCGCGACCAGCGGATGTGCGAGGTGCAATGACGTGAACAGCAATGCGATGCAAAGGACGATCGCGCCGACCAGCAGTCCGCGCAGCACCGCGCCGGCGACGTAACCGGACAGCACCACCCAGCTCGGCATCGGCGAGGCGAGCAGCTCCTCGACGTAGCGCCCGAACTTGGAACCGAAGAAACTGGAAGTGATGTTGCCGTAGGAATTGGTGATCACGCTCATCATTACCAGGCCCGGCACGATGTACTGCATGTAGCTGAAGCCATGTTCCACCACGCCGATGCGACGGCCGATCAGCGTGCCGAAGATCACGAAGTACAGCGTCATCGTGATCGCCGGGGGGATCAGCGTCTGCGTCCAGATACGCAGCATGCGTCGCACTTCGCGACGCGTGATGGTGTAGAGCGCGATCGCGTTCGCCCGCGCGACGGAAAACTCGCGCACGTCGGCATCGATCGCCGCTTCGCTGCGGAGGTCGTTCATGCCGCCGCCTTCGCCGCACCTTGTTCGACCAGTCGCACGAACAACTCTTCCAGACGATTGGTCTTGTTGCGCATCGATGTGACGGTGATTCCGACCGCACTCAACGCGGCGAACAACGAATTCAGGTCGTGCCGCTTGGACATTTCCGCCTCGATCACATTGCCCTCGCGGCAGATCAGTTTCACGCCCGGCACCTCCGGCAGCGGTTCGCACGGGCCGCTGACGTCCAGGATGAAGGTTTCGACGTCCAGCTTCGACAGCAGCGCGCGCATCGAAGTGTTCTCGACGATGTTGCCGTGGTCGATGATCGCGATGTTGCGGCAGAGCTGCTCGGCTTCCTCCAGATAATGCGTGGTGAGGATCACCGTGGTGCCGGCGCGGTTGATGCCGGTGATGAATTGCCACATCGAACGGCGGATTTCGATGTCCACGCCGGCCGTCGGTTCGTCCAGGATCAGCAGCCGCGGCTCGTTCATCATCGCGCGCGCGATCATCAGGCGGCGCTTCATGCCGCCGGACATCATGCGCGTGGGCTGGAATGCCTTGTCCCAGATGCGCAGTTCGTTGAGGTATTTCTCCGCGCGCCGCTTCGCGATCGGGCGCGGGATCCCGTAGAAACCGGCGACGTTGACGCAGATGTCGAACGGCGTCTCGAACATGTTGAAATTCACTTCCTGCGGCACCAGGCCGATCTGCCGCATCACGGCGCCGCGGTTTCGATGGATCGAAATCCCGAACACGCGCGCATCGCCGGACGTCGGGTTGACCAGCGAGGAGAGGATCCCGATCAGCGTGGACTTGCCGGCGCCGTTGGGGCCGAGCAGCGCGAAGAAATCGCCGGGTTCGACGCGCAGGGACACGCCCTTCAGCGCCTGCACGCCGCTGGTGTATGTCTTGCGGAGATCGAGGGTTTGCAGCGCGGCCGGAGCGCGCGCCGCTGCGGGATTGGACATGGCCGGTTAGTATATCGGGCTTTGTCCGGACGCTCGAAGAGCCGTGATAGAACATTTTCAAATCAGGCTTGAGGACAGTTTCATGCTGGCGCCCACGGTGCGCCACATGGCGTTCGCGCGTGCCGACGGCGCGCCGTTCGCGTTCGTGCCGGGGCAATTCATCCAGGTGCACTTCAACTACGAAGACGGCAAGCCGACCAAGCGCAGCTATTCGGTCGGCACGGTCGGCAGCGGAGAGGGAACGGTCGAGCATCTCGAGATCGCGGTGAGCTACGTCGAAGGCGGCGCGGCGACCCGGCTGCTGGGCGGGCTGGAGCCCGGCGGGCAGGTCGAGGCCAGCGGCCCGTACGGGCGTTTCTGCCTGGACGACAAGGACAGCAATCAGCGCTATCTGCTGATCGCCACCGGCACCGGCGTCACGCCTTACCGCGCGATGCTGCCGCGCCTGGAAAAACTGATGGCCGAACGCGGCTGTTCGGTCAAGTTGCTGTACGGCGCGCGCAGCGAACAGGAACTGTTGTACGGCGAGGAATTCGACGCTTTCGCGCGTGAGCACCCCGGCTTCGAGTTCCATCCCTGTTTCTCGCGTGGCGCGCGGACGGCACCGCGCGAACACGACAGACAGGGCTACGTGCAGACCGTACTGGCGGAGTTCGAACCCGACCCGCACCGCGACATCGCCTACCTGTGCGGCAATCCCAACATGGTGGATGCCGCGTTCACGGCGCTCAAGGAAGCCGGGTTGCCGGTGCAGCATATACGCCGCGAGAAGTACGTTTCGTCACGATGATTCGATCGAGAAGTGCAGACATGGACTTCTGCTTTTGATCTTCGCGGCCATGGATGATCGCAGGGAGCCAACGTAGGACAATTCCGACACGCACGCGCGGTGCGCGCCGCTTCCGCCCAGCCCCCGCGGTGCGTACGCTGATCGCCAGTTCCAGGAGCAGACCATGATCGACGTCCAAGGCATCGACCACCTTGCGCAGCGGCTCGCCGCGCTGGTGCCTCCGGGTCTGAACGCGGCGCGGGAGGATCTGCAGGCGAATTTCCGCGACGTGCTGGCGCATGGCTTGCGGCGTTTCGATCTGGTGACTCGCGAGGAGTTCGACGCGCAGCGCGCGGTGCTTTCGCGCACCCGCGAGCTGGTGGCGCAACTGGAAGCGCGCGTGGCGGAGCTGGAAGCGCAGAGCGCGAAGTGATTTGTGGAAAACGGATTCATGGTTCCCGCCCGCGGGAGCCAGGGTGGCGTGTTGCCTGGAAAAGCGGGCGAGTCAAGCAATCCGGTCGCGTGACCGCTCCAGTCGAGGATTTCGTTTGCCCTCCTCCCGCGCAGGCAAGGCCTGGGAGCCGGAGCACGGAAGAACATTCTGGATTCCTGATGCCACGAGAGGCGAGCCGGGGCTTTCGCGAGATGCGATCAATGCATCCCCCGTCGGCGAGCGCATGGACGTGCGGGC
>DASXWZ010000138.1:0-2352 GCA_036503375.1 Rhodanobacteraceae bacterium
GCCGGCGCGCGAGCTGCCGAGCGCAGTAGCTTTGAAACCGCTCACTAGCGGCCGCCGTCGATATCGATGAACCGCAGGAACTCCGCACGTGTCCGCGCGTCGTCGCGGAAGGTGCCCAGCATCTGGCTGGTGATCATCGACACGCCGCGCTTGTGCACGCCGCGCGTGGTCATGCACTGGTGCGTGGCGTCGATCACCACGCCGACGCCGCGGGGACCGAGGATGTTGTTGATACACGTCGCGACCTGCGCGGTCATCTTCTCCTGCACCTGAAAGCGGTGCGCGAAGGCGTCCACCACGCGCGCGAGCTTGGAAATCCCGACAACTTTTCCATCGGGCAGGTAGCCCACGTGCGCGCGGCCGATGATCGGCGCCATATGGTGCTCGCAGAAGGATTCGAACTTGATGTCGCGCAGCACGATCATCTCGTCGTAGCCTGCGACTTCCTCGAAGGTGCGGCGGAGGTATTCCTCGGGATCTTCCGCATAGCCGGAAAACCATTCCCGGTACGCATCCACCACGCGCTTGGGCGTGTCGCGCAGGCCTTCGCGCGTCGGCTCGTCGCCGGCCCAGCGCAGCAGCGTGCGCACCGCGCCCATTGCCTGCTCGCGCGTGACTTCCGGCGAGGTCGGCTTCGTGGCGGTGCACAGGGAAGGCGGCTTGGGGGTCTCGCTCATGGCGCGCTCCGCGGATGCGAATGGAGCATTCTAGCGCGTGATTTTCTTCACCTGCGCCGAGATCAGTGCAACGCCGGTTTGGTCAGTGCTTGTCGGGATCGGCGTCGAGCGTTTCGGGCGTGCTGCCGTCGTCGAAGTCCTGCAGGGCGGCATCGTGCAGCAGCGATCGCACTTGCGCGGCGGGCAGCGATTCCACGTCGCGCAGCGCACGGCCGATGGTGCGGGTCTTGCGGCCGGCTTCGCCGATGCTCTTGCTGACCGTGTTCAATTGCTTCTCGGCTTTCTCGAGGATTCCGCCGAATTTCCCGAACTCGTTCTTCACTTCGCCGAGCAAGCGCCACACCTCGCTGCTGCGTTGTTCGATCGCCAACGTGCGGAACCCCATCTGCAGTGCGTTGAGGATCGCCGTCAGCGTGGTCGGGCCTGCGACGGTGATGCGGTACTCGCGTTGCAGCACCTCGAACAGACCCGGTCGGCGGATCACCTCTGCATAGAGACCCTCGGCGGGCAGGAACAGGATCGCAAAATCGGTCGTGTGCGGCGGCGCGACGTATTTGCCGCGTATCGTTTTCGCCTCGTCGCGCACGCGCCGCTCCAGCGCCGTTGCGGCGGCCGATGCGGCTTCGGGATCGGCGCGCTCCTGCGCATCCAGCAGGCGCTGATAGTCCTCGACCGGAAACTTGCAATCGATCGGCAACCACACCGGCGCGTCCGTGCCTTGACCCGGCAGGCGGATCGCATACTCCACGCGCTCGCCGGAATGTGGAACCACCGCGATATTGGTCGCGTATTGCTCGGAGGTGAGCAACTGCTCCAGCAGCGCGCCCAACTGCACCTCGCCGAAGGTGCCGCGTGTCTTGACGTTGCTCAACACGCGCTTGAGGTCGCTGACGCCGCTGGCGAGCGATTGCATCTCGCCGAGGCCGCGTTGCACCGCTTCCAGCCGCTCCGAAACCAGCTTGAACGACTGGCCCAGCCGCGTCTCCAGCGTGTTCTGCAATTTCTCGTCGACCGTGGCGCGCATCTTCTCCAGTTGCGCGGCATTGTCGGTCTGCAGGGATTTCAACTGTGCGTCCAGCGTGGCGCGCACATCGTTCAGGCGCTTCTCGCTGTCCGCGGTGAGACCGCCCAGGGTCTGCCTCAGTTGCTCGCCGAGGCGATCGAGCGTGCCCGCCAGCTCCGCGCGACCGGCGCGTTGCTCCTCGCGCAACACGCGTTCGACGCGCTCGCTGTCGCCGCGCAGCGCGTCGAGTTTCTCGCGCAGCGCCGCGTCGCCGCGTGGACGCAGCAACAGCAGGGCCAGCATGACCAGCGCGATCGCGACGCCAACCAGCAGGAGGATCGACAACACGGAAGTATCCAAGGAAGAGAGATCCGACATGCGGGCAAGTGTACGCGCCGGCGTATCAAAGGGTGAGGCAGTCATCGCAAGTCGTCGGCCGCCTCGTTCAAATCCTCGATGTGTTGTTCCCACCAGCGCGGCTCGGCGACGTGGCCGAACGCGGCCGGGAACGCCGGATCGTGCCAGCGCTGCGCGATCCAGCCAGCCCACTGCACCTGCCGCATCGCGCGCAGCGCCGGAATCAAGGCGCGTTCGCGCGGATCGAAATCGCGGAATTGGGCGTAGCCCTCCATCAGCGCATCCAGCGCGGCATCGTCGTTGGCCAGCATCCAC
>DASXWZ010000139.1:0-5025 GCA_036503375.1 Rhodanobacteraceae bacterium
GCCGCGGCGGAGGAATCGCTCGACGAGCGCCGCGCATCGGAGCTGCCGCCCTGGTCACATCTCGCGCTGTTGCGGGCGGAAGCGAACGATCGCGCTGCGCTCGGGGCATTTCTGGATGGTGCGCGCCATTCGTTCGCGGCAGACGACACCGTGCGACTCAACGGTCCACTGCCAGCGCCGATGCCGCTCCGCGCCGGACGGCATCGAGCGCAACTGTGGATCGAATCCGCGCAGCGTCTCCCTTTGCGCCACGCGCTGGCCGCTTGGCTGCCGCGCCTGCACGAACTGCCGCAACCGCGTGCCCTGCGCTGGTCGCTGGATGTGGATCCGGTGGATGTCTATTGAAATGAGAACGGCCGCGTGTAGCGGCCGTTTCAAATCACCGGATCAAATTGCGAATTCCATGCTGCGCGAACCGGCGGCTGGACATCAGGCCTCAAACACCATCCGCATCTTTTTCATCGCATTGGATTCGAGCTGGCGGATGCGCTCGGCCGACACGCCGTAGTCGTCGGCCAGTTCCTGCAGCGTGGCCTTGTCCTCGGCCAGCCAGCGACGGCGGATGATGTCCTGCGTGCGCTCGTCCAGCTTGTCCATCGCGCGCTCCAGCGTGCCGAGGTGGTCGGCTTCCTCGTCGGCGTCGGCAACGGAAAGATACGGATCGGCACCGTGGTCTTCCAGGTAAGCGACCGGCGCGGGTGGTGCGTCATCGTCATCGTCGGTCGGAGCGTCGAAACCGATGTCGCGGCCGGACAGGCGCGATTCCATCTCGCGCACGGTCGCCTCCGGCACGCCCAGGTCCTTCGCCACGGTGCGCACTTCCTCGGCGTTCAACCAGCCCAGGCGCTTCTTGTTCTTGCGCAGATTGAAGAACAGCTTGCGCTGCGCCTTGGTGGTCGCGACCTTGACGATGCGCCAGTTGCGCAGGATGAATTCGTGCATTTCGGCCCGGATCCAGTGTACGGCGAAGCTGACCAGGCGCACGCCCTGATCCGGATCGAAGCGTTTCACCGCCTTCATCAGGCCGATGTTGCCTTCCTGTACCAAGTCGCCCATCTGCAGGCCGTAACCGTTGTAGCCGCGCGCCACGTGCACCACGAAACGCAGGTGCGACATCACCAGCTTGCGCGCCGCTTCGAGGTCTTCCTCGTCGCGATAGCGGACGGCCAGCTCGTGTTCCTCTTCCGCGCTCAACACCGGAATCCGGTGCACCGCGCCGATGTATGCATCCAGGCTGCCGACCACGCTGGGGATCGGCAAATTGCTGGTCACCAAAGCTTCGGACATTTGCCCTCCGGAATATTTGTGCGGCGCTCCCTGTTTGGTGCGCCTGAGAGGGCCGAGGGTTCAACACCCGGCCGGTCGTTGCGAATAATTATACCGATTCGTACAGGAATAGCAAGATCGTCAGGACACACCCAAGGCAGCCCTGGTGGGCAAAGCCCAATCTATGGGCGCCTGTCCTTGGCCCTCAAGGTAGCGATTGGCGGCGGAAAAATGCCCGCAGCCAAGGAAACCGCGGTGCGCCGACAGCGGCGAGGGGTGCGGCGCCTGCAGGACAAGGTGACGATTGCGGTCGATCAGCCGGCCTTTGGCCTGCGCGTAGGACCCCCACAGCAGGAAGACCAGCCCTTCGCGGCCGCGGTTCAACTCGTCGATCACCCGGTCGGTGAAGCCCTCCCAGCCCTTGCCCTGGTGCGAAGCGGGTCGCCCCGCCTCGACGGTCAGGACCGCATTGAGCAGCAACACGCCGCGTTGCGCCCAGGGGATCAGGCAGCCGTGATCCGGGCGTGGGATGGAAAGATCGCGTTCGATCTCCGAAAAAATATTGAACAGCGATGGCGGCACGGGCACGCCGGGCGGCACCGAGAAACACAGGCCGTGCGCCTGACCGGGGCCGTGATACGGATCCTGGCCCAGGATCACCGCTTTGACCTGGTCGAAAGGCGTGGTGTCCAGCGCGGCGAAAATGCGCGGACCGGGCGGATAAACGCGCGCGCCGGCGTGTTTTCGCTCCAGCAGGAATTCGCGCAGCCCGGCCATCTCGGGACGGTCGAAATGATCGCCCACGCGTGCCTTCCATGAAGGCTCCAGCTTCAGGCGCGAGTCGATGCCGATTTGGCTTTGCTCAAGCAAGGGGATCTATCCGAAGGCAATCGAGGTTTATCCTCGATCGCGTCCTCTCCTACGCCTTTTGCTCGTGCAACCGCTGGGCCACGCGCAACTGAAAAAGCAGTTTGGTGACCAGCAGGCGCTCCTCGATCGGTTTCTGCACCAGATCGTTGGCGCCATCCTTAAGCAGTTGCGCCTGGTTCTTGGGGTTGTCGTCGCCGGTCATCACCAGCACCGGCAACACGCCCTTGCCGTATCCGTAGTGCGTGCGGATGCGCGCCAGCAGGTCACCGCCGGAGAGTTCGCCCTTCAGGTTGACATCGGTCAGCACCAGATCCGCGCCGGCCTCGCCGCGCTCCCGCGCGCTGTCCAGCAGGGCGACCGCATCCTCGGCGCTGATCACGTGCGTAATGACCAATCCGTATTTCTCCAGCATGCGGCGCGTGGCCAACGCGACCACCCGGCTGTCTTCGACGTACAGCACGTGCCCGGCGCCTTTCGGTTCCGGCCGCACATAGCCGCGGATGAATTCCGCCAGCGCATTGATTCCTTGCGCCTTGTCGAAATAATCGGTGATGTCGCCGCTGATCTCGCGGTTGACCAGTCGCTCTTGCACGTCGCCCGATACGGCCACGATCGGGATGTAGGCCTGCGGCGCCTGCTCGCGCACGAAGTGCGCCAGCTCCATGCCATCCATGTCGGGCAACCGCAACGCGGTGGTCACCAGATCGATGACGCCGGTCTGCAACTCCCGCTGCGCATCCGCACCGGTCTCGCAGGCCAGCACCGTGACGCCGGGCAACTCTTTCTCCAGCAATTGCGTGATCAGCTTGCGCGCGACTTTCGAGCCGTCCACCACCATCACGCGGGGGTTGTCGCTGGAAATATGGCGGGTGATGTTGGTCATCGGGATTCAGTGCGAAAAAGGTAGCGTGTACTAGCAAGAAAGGCACCGAGCCAACCCAGCAGGGCAGCGATCAACGGTACCAGTATCAGCACCGCCACAGGCAGTCCGCCGAATGTGACCCGCTCCCCATAACTTTCGGCCAGCGCGCGTACCGGTGCGGCCACGCCGGCTTCCAAGGCCAGCAGCAGCAGCACCGCGATCGCGCCTGCGGCCAGGCCGTACCAGACGCCTTCGTAGAGATAAGGTCTGCGTACGAAGGCCGAGCCCGCGCCGACCAGGCGCTGCACGGCTATTTCATCTGCGCGCGAACGGATGTCCAGACGAACCGTATTGCCCACGGCGCCCAGCGCGGCGACGGCAAGCAAACCCGCCAGCAGCGCAGTGACGCGCCGACCGAGCGCGATCAGCGCATCCAGCCGCGCGCGCCACGCGCCGTTGTCCTGCACCAGGCCGACGACCGGCGACGCACGCAGATCGGACACCAGCCCTTCGATCTGAACGCGCGCCAATCCGTTTTGCGGCTGCACCAGCAATGCGTAGGGCAGCGGGTTGTCCGGCAGCGCGTGCAATGCCTCCCCGAAGCCTTGCACGGCGCCGAGCTCCGCCAGGCCTTGCGCGGGTGTCTTGATCGTCACCTGCGCCACGCCCGGCCTTGCGCGCAACTCGGTTGCCAGCGACTGCGCGGCTTGCGCGTGCGCGCTGTCTTTCAGGAACACGCTGATGGATTGCGATTGACCGACCGCACCACCCAGCCGTTGCACGTTGGTGAGCAGCAGATAAAACGCCAGTGGCAGCGCCAGCGCGAAACCCAGGACCAGAACCGTCAGGGCACTGCCGAAAGGCCGCGCAAAAAGCGCGCGAAGGCTCGCCCTGCAGCACCATGCATGCTGCTCGCGCCATACCTGCAGACGCGGTCGGCGATGCACGCGCGAAGGCGCGGAGAACCTTTCTTCGGCCGCGCTCACGCGATTTCCTCGGACGGCACGTCGGCGACCAGCTTGCCGTGATCCAGTACGAGCGTGCGTTTCTTCAGTCGTTTCAGCAGCGGCAGGTCGTGGCTGGCGACCAGCACGGTCACGCCGAGTTCGCAGAACTGCACGAACAACTTCATGATGTCGAGCGACAACTGCGGGTCGAGGTTGCCCGTTGGTTCGTCGGCGATGATCAGCGAAGGTTTTGCCACGATCGCGCGCGCGATGCCGACGCGCTGCTGTTCGCCGGTCGAGAGGCGGATCGGCGGCTGCTTCTCGTAGGCGAGCAGGCCGACTTTGTCCAGCGCCGCACGCACCCTGCGCGCGCGCTCTTCCGGCGGCACGCCGGCGATCACCAGCGGCAGTTCCACATTGGCCGCCACGCTGCGGTCCATCAGCAGGCGATGGTCCTGGAACACCATGCCGATGCCTCGCCGCAGCCGCGCCACGTGCCGTCCGCGTACCTTGCGCAGGTCGTCGCCACCCACGCGGATCGTGCCGTTGCTCGGGCGTTCGATCAGGGCGATCAGTTTCAGCAGCGTGCTCTTGCCCGCGCCGGAATGCCCCGTGACGAACGCCATCTCGCCCGCGCCGAGCTGGAAAGACAACCCGCTCAGCGCGTCCAAGCCGTTGTCGTAGCGTTTGCTGACGGAATCGAAATGAATCACGGAAAAAACACGAAACCGGGAATCGGCAGAAGCCTAACAATAACCGTCATTCCGGAACGCGGCGAAAGCCACGATCGGAATCTCGTTGTTCGCGAAGGCCAAACAGGTTCCGGGTTCCGCCCTTGGGCAGTCCCGGGAGGACGAGTGGTTTTGAAACGCGACCCCGGATCAGGAATTCGGCGCCGATGCCGCGCGTGCCTGCGGCTTGCGCCGGCGGCGGCGCTTGCGGTGCGGTGCCGCAGCAGCCTCCGTCGCATCCGACGCGCCAGTGCTGTCGGCAGCGTCTTCGTCGTCGAGTTCGTGCGCGGCGCGCTGCGCTCCCGCGCGTGGTTGCGGGGTGATCAGCAATTCCGCATCGATGCTGCGC
>DASXWZ010000140.1:0-9431 GCA_036503375.1 Rhodanobacteraceae bacterium
CGTTGGTCACCCAGTCGCGCAGAGCCTCATTCAACGCATCCTTCAAGGTTTGCGAACCGGATGTCACCGGCACGACCTCCGCGCCCAGCAACTTCATCCGGTACACGTTGATCTTCTGGCGCTCGATGTCGACCGCACCCATGTAGACGACGCAACGCATGCCGAAGCGCGCACACACGGTTGCAGCCGCGACGCCGTGCTGCCCGGCGCCGGTCTCCGCGATGATGCGGCGCTTGCCCATCGCGCGCGCGACCAGCGCCTGCCCCACGGTGTTGTTGATCTTGTGCGCGCCGGTGTGGTTCAGATCCTCGCGTTTCAGCAGGATCTGCGCGCCGCCGACATGCTGCGACAGCCGTTGCGCGTGATAGATCGGCGAAGGCCGGCCGACGTAGTGTTTCAAATCGTGTTCGAACTCCGCGATGAAAGCCGGATCGCCACGCAATCTCGTGTACGCCGCGGTCAGCTCTTCCAGCGGCGCGGTCAACGTCTCGGCCACGAACACGCCGCCGTAGTCGCCGAAACGGCCGTGTGCGTCGGGAAACGTGTGGTAGTCAATGTCGTTCATGCGTGATCTGTCGTCGGTGCGGTTGTCGTCGCCTTGATCCCGATCCGGCCTTGCGTCACAGGTTCTGTTTCGCGCGCTGCTTCAATTCCTCCACCACTTCCTCCGTCAACGGCCCGAGCACGCCGCGTCGCTGCACGGGGATGTGTGCAGCGGGATCTGTTTCGGCGAACACGTAATGATCGAGCAGGCTTCGCCACGCCGCTCGCTCGGCAGGCGGCAAGGCGCGGAACGCCAGCAGGCAATGGAACAGCGCGGCGCGCGCATGCCCGGTGTGGTAACCCGGAACGTCCACGGCGTTCCACCAGTAGTTCACCAGCGCGTTGAGCTGTTCCAGCGATTCGACGTGGTGCCACCATAGCGGCGGAATGTAGATCGCATCGCCTTCGTCGAGCTCGGCGACTCGAGCAACGGCCAATGCGAGCTTGAGGCGGGGATAGCGCGGATCGTCCGGACGATCCAGTCGCGCCAGGCTGATCGCCGCGCCCGTCGGCGCGAAATCCAGTGGCCCGACGTACAGGTTCGGCAGTTGCTCGGGCGAAAACAACGTGAAGCGGCGGGTGCCGCACACCACGCAGGCGATGTTGTGCTGGGAGTCGAAGTGCGTGGGCGTGATCGTGCGGTTGCCCAACCACAGGCGCGGCTCGACGCGCGAATCGAGAAACGGCAGTGAATGATCGGCGAGCAGGCCGGGCAGGCACTCGCGGAGCGGCACGCTCTGGATCACCAACCCAGGCGCATGCTCGCGCTGGCTGTATTTCGCGAGCCTCTGCAGACCGAGCGTGACCGGAACCTTGAAATGCTCGTAATTGAATCCGGAAAGATCGGGCGTGTAGCCGATGATGCCGTCCGCTTCCGGCGCGATCCGCAGGGTGGTTACGTCGGCGCCGCTGTCCAGTTCCGCCAGCCGCTGCGCGAACGCCGTGTCGGATTGCAGCGCGAGTTTCACGATCGGCCAGTCGCGCACCAGCCCGCGGATCACCAGCGGCCTGCCGCGCGCGACCACCGCATCGAGATCCAACGTGCGAGGATCGCCTTCGAACTCTTCGATGGGCGCGACGCGTGATGCCGGCACTGTCGCGGCGCTCATGGCGACCCCGTGTCGGCGTCGCGCACGGCCGCAAAGAACGCGCGCAGCTTGCCTTCGTCCTTGATGCCGGGTGCGGATTCCACGCCGCTCGCCACGTCCACCGCCCATGGTCGCGCTTCACGGATCGCGCGCGCGACATTGTCCGCATTCAGTCCGCCGGCCACGATCACGGGACGATCCGCATCCCGCGGTACCCGCGACCAGTCGAAGGTCCGGCCCTGCCCGCCCTGCGCACCAGGCGCGTGGCCGTCCAGCACGAAACCGCATGCGCGCGCGTGCGCCACGGCGATCGCGCGGGCGTCCGTATCGCCCGCCATGCCGACGGCCTTGACGTAAGGCACCCCGAACGACTCACAGAACTCCGCATCCTCGCTGCCATGGAACTGGATCAGATCGGGGCGCATTTCCTCGATGATCCGGGCAAGGAGACCGGCCGGAAGATCGTGCGACAACACGACCGCCGAAACGAACGGCGACAAGGCATCGCGGATCGCGCGCGCGCGTTCGATCGACACGCAGCGCGAACTGCCCGGCGCCATCACCAGGCCAATCGCGTCCGCGCCGAATCGGCAGGCGAGCAGCGCGTCTTCGACGCGGGTGATACCGCAGATTTTCACGCGGGTTCGATGAGGCATGCTCGAAAACTCCCTCCCCTTCAAGGGGAGGGCTGGGTGGGGATGGTCCTTGCGTCGCGCGCAGACGCGCTCCTACAGAGTTACTTCCGATGGAAGCTCCCATTCTGCCGGATACCTTGGCCCGATGAAGGTGAGGCCCGGTGCGGGTGCAGTGGCCCCGGCGAGCGCGCGGTCACGCTTCTCGAGCACGTGCGCGATCCATTCCACCGGCTGCTCGCCGCGGCCGACTTCCAGCAGCGAACCGGCGATGTTGCGCACCATGTGGTGCAGGAACGCATTGGCTTCGATGTCGAAGATCGCGTGATCGCCGTCACGATGGACCGAAACGGCCAGCACCTCCCGGCGCGCGTGCCTGGCCTGGCAGGCCAAGGCACGGAACGCGGAAAAATCATGTTCGCCGACCAGCGATTGCGCGGCCGCGTGCATTGCCTGCGTATCCAGTGGACGACGTTCCCAGGCGACATGGCGCGCTTCCAGTGCCGGGCGCACGGCGCGGTTGAGGATCGTGTAGCGATAACGCCGCGCGCGCGCGGCGAAGCGCGCATGGAAATCCTCACGCACGCGCTGCGCCCACAGGACGGAAACCGCGCGCGGCAGGCGGGAATTGGCCCCGAGCGTCCAGGCGCGCTCATCGCGGCGCGCGTCGCTGTCGAAGTGGATCACCTGGCAGCGCGCGTGCACGCCGGCGTCGGTGCGCCCGGCGCAGGTGACTTCGACGCGATGATCGGCGACAAAGGACAACGCGGCTTCCACTTCTGCCTGGATGCTGGGTCCGTGCGCCAAACGCTGCCAGCCGAAGAAATCCGTGCCGTCGTATTCGATGCCGAGGGCGTAACGCATGTGCTCGGGAGGCGGGAGAAGAGAGGCGGGATGAGGAACTCGTCGTGAAATCAAACCGGCTCGTAACGGCCGGCGTCGCGCTCGATCGCTTTTTCTCCTTTTTCCTCCCGCATCACGTCTCCCGCTCTAAACGCCGCTTTCCAGCAACCGTTTCGCCTCGTCCTTCTGCGCCTGCGAACCCTCGTTGAGCACTTCCTCGAGCATTGCGCGCGCACCGGCGGGATCGCCCATGTCGAGATAGGCCCGCGCGAGATCGAGTTTCGTATCCACGGGATCGTCGCTGAATTCCGGTGTCCCGTGTTCGCGTGTCGCTTCATCGTCCGCCAGCGGAGCCGCTTCGTGTCGAGGCGCCAGCTCGGGCTCCTCGTCGCGGTCCAGCCCGATGACATCATGCTTGCGTGTGACTTCATCGGAGCCCGCGACGGGCGGCGGTGCCTCCGGCTCTTCGATGGACGGGGCGTCGAAACCGAAGTCATGCTCCGCTGCGGGGACGGACGGGGGTTCCTCGAAGACCGGAACGGGCGCCGCTTCATGTTCCACGACGGGTTGCAGGTGCTCCTCCGCGGGCGGGGGTTGTGCTTCCGATTCGTACGACGCAGCGGGTGCGGCGCTTTCCTTCGAAGGCAGCGGCGACTCGCCGAATTGGTCCGCCAGCGAAGGCACATCCGGTTCTTCCTCCGGATCGGGCAGCGGCTTCGGGCGGCGACGCAACAGGCCGAGCAGGATCAGCGCCGCAATCACGATCGCGCCGACGATCCATGCGATCGGCTGCCGGTACCACGGTGTTTCTTCCTGCGGTGTGGGCGCCGTTTTCTGCGCACTCACGGAGGACGGTGTCGCACCCGCGACTGGTTTGACAGTCGGCGCAGTCGGCGCGACCACGGCTGCCGGCGCGGAGCCGGCCACCGGCGGTGCGGCCGAAGACGTCGCCGATGCGGCGGCTTTGCTGCCCGGAGCGGCAGCCGTGCCCGCCGCGACGGGCGGGGACGCGCTGCCCGCGAGTGCGGGGGCGGCGGAGGTTGCCGCCGCTGCGCCAGCGCCCTTTTGCATTTGCGCAAGCTTGTTCTGCAGGTCCGCGATCTGCGCGTCCTTCATGCCGAGCAACTTCTGGTTCTTGCCGCTGATGTCCTCCAGATCCTTGACACGCGACTGCAGCTCGTTGTTCTCCTGCTGCGCGCTGGCCAGCGATTCCTTCACGGTCGCCAATTGCTGCTTCAGGCCCGCGACCTCGGCTGTGCCGGTGCCGCCCTTTTCGCCCGGGCGGGTGGACGCCGAACCGCCGCTCTGGCTCGGCGGCACCAGCGCGAGTTTGTCGCTCTCGTCCGTCGCCGATTTCGCCGCCGCCGCCGATTCCGCCGGCGCTTCGTTGCCGGCCACCGTGGTCGCATTGCGTGCGGCAGTCCCTCGCCAGTCCTCATATTGGCGATGCACTTGCGCGCGGGCGCGCGTGCCCGAAGGCGTCGAATCGATCTCGTCGCGCGTGGGGATGCGCAGGATCGCGCCGCTTCTCAGGTTGTTGATGTTGGGCCGATAGAACGCGTCGGGATTGCTGCTCTGCAAGGCGAGCATCATCTGGTCGACGCTGACGCCGTCGTCCGGCCGCGTTTCGCTGGCGATGCGATAAAGCGTATCGCCGCGTTGCACCGTGTACTCGCTGGCGCGCGCTGCAGCCGGCGTGCCGGCCGGAGGTGGCGCAGCCTGCGGCGGCGCTGACGGTTGCACCGGCGCGGACGGTGCCGCAGAAGGTGCGGGCGTCGCAGGTTGCGTCGCCGGTGCGGGCGCCTGCACAGGTGCGGCCGGTTGCGGCGCCATCGCCGTGGCCACCGCTTCCCGCTCGGGCGGCGGCGAAGTGATCACCGGATCGAGCAACACGGTGTATTCGCGCAGTTGCTTGCCCCTGCTGCTGTCCACCTCGATCAGAAAATCCAGGTACGGATCGCCGACCGGCTGCTCGCTGGTGACCAGCACCAGCTTGTGGCCCGTGCTGTCGCTGACGACGCTGAAGCGCAGGTGTTCCAGTCCGCTGCGAGTCAGCCCTGCCTTGGCGAAATCCGCAGGCGAAGCCAGGCCGACGCGCAGATCCTTCGCTTCGGCCAGGTTGTCGAGCTGGATGGGAATTTCAGCCACCAGCGGCTCGTCCAGCGATGATTTCACGCGGATCTCGCCGAGTTGCAAGGCCAATGCAGGCGCGCTGCCCAGCGCGAGGGCAATGGCCAGCGAAAGCTTGAACCTGGACTTCATCGTGTTCATCCCCATCGACCGCGGCCCGCGACGAGCGCCGGCGGCAAGGGTAGTCCACTACGACGGCCCTGAACAGGGCTGCGAGCGCGCCCGCGAAGACCTCCGGCCTTTCAGAGATGGCCCGACGAACGCGCAGGCGCGGGCGTGGTGCGCGGGTTCGACGACACGAGCTTGCGTTGCAGCTCTGCGATCTCGCGATCGCGTTGCGCCTGTTGCGCCTGCTGCGCCGAACTGCGCTGTTCGAGTTCGGATACTCGACTCTTGAGTTGCGCGGTGTGCGCGTGCTGCGCTTGCAACTGCGCGCGCACTTGATGCAATTGGCTCTCGATCGCCATGGTCCCGGCGGATGAGCCGCTCGCGGGCGGCGCGGCCTCGCTTGCGCCGACGATCAGGACCGCCGTGAAAACGATATATCGAAACATGGGCAATCCTCCGTTGCGCCGTTGTAATGTTTCTCGACACTCACTTCCGCGACGTCCGTCAAAGATAATCCCGTACCAGCAATTCCGCGATCTGCACCGCGTTCAGCGCCGCGCCCTTGCGGATGTTGTCGGAGACGATCCACAGGTCGAGCCCGCGCGGATGCGAGATGTCCTCGCGGATGCGACCGACGAAGACCTCGTCCTTGCCGGAAGCATGCCCCGCGGGCGTGGGATAGCCGCCGGCCTTGTGCTCGTCAACCACCACCACGCCCGGCGTCTTCGCCAGCAAGGCGGTCGCTTCGGCCACGCCCAGCTTGGCGCGCGTCTCCACGTGCACCGCTTCCGAGTGCCCGTAGAACACCGGCACGCGCACGCAGGTCGGATTCACCGCGATCGATTCGTCCTCGAGGATCTTGCGCGTCTCCCACACCATCTTCATTTCTTCCTTCGTGTAGCCGTTGTCCTGGAAGTCGTCGATGTGCGGGATCAGGTTGAACGCGATCTGCGCGGGAAATTTCTTTGGCGCGGCGCTCTGGAAATTCAGCAGCGCGGCGGTCTGGCGGCCCAGCTCTTCCAGCCCGGAACGGCCCGCGCCCGAAACAGACTGATAGGTCGCGACATTGATGCGTTCGATCTGCGCGGCTCGGTGGATCGGCGCCAGCGCCACCAGCATCTGCATGGTCGAGCAGTTGGGATTGGCGATGATCCCTCGCTCGCGGTGCTGCGCGATCGCGTGCGGATTGACCTCGCTCACCACCAGCGGCACATCGTCGACGTAGCGGAACTCGGAGGTGTTGTCGATCACCACCGCACCGGCCGCCGCCGCGCGCGGCGCGTGTTCGCGGCTGACCTTGCCGCCTGCGGAAAAGAACGCGATGTCGGTGCCGGCGAAATCATGTCCGGCGAGATTGCGCACCGTCAGCGATTTGCCGCCGAAATCAACGGTACCGCCGGCGGAGCGTTCGCTCGCCAGGGGCACGAGCTGTTCGACCGGAAAGTCGCGCTCGGCCAGGATCGACAGCAGCGCCTCGCCCACCGCGCCTGTGGCGCCGACGACGGCGATGTTGTAACGGGATTTCCTGCTCATCTGCTGCCGAGGAGCGCCGGAAGGATTTCATCGCCGGTCCAGTACCAGGCCAGCGCAGCGCCGAACAACACGCCGAACAGCCACAGCGCCCAACGCCATCGCCGCCACCCGTCCCGAAACGCCGAAAACTGCATCGGCACATTCGCGACATACGCCGCGCAGTAACAAAGATTGGCGAGCACCGCCAGCACCAGCAGCATCAGGATCGGTTCGAAGCTCAGGTGTGCCCGGATCCGGGTCCAGAAGATCACGGCAAAGGCGATTACCACGGTCGCAAGCGCGAGGTTGTAAATCAACCGGCGCGATTCCCAATAACGGATCGCGTCGCTCAATACGTCGTGCATGGAAATCCGTGCGTGTGCGGTCATGGCACTCTCCTATGCGATGCGCGGCTTCACTTCGCCGACGTCACCGCATTGCGCACGGTGGCGCAGCGCCTGGTCCATCAGCACCAGCGCGACCATCGCCTCGGCGATCGGCACCGCGCGGATGCCGACGCAGGGATCGTGGCGGCCCTTGCTGCGCACCTCGACCTCCTCGCCGGCGAGATTGATGCTGCGGCCGGGCTTGAAGATGCTCGAGGCCGGTTTCAAAGCGATCGAACCGATTACATCCTGCCCGGTGGAAATGCCGCCCAGTATGCCGCCGGCGCAGTTGGACGTAAAGCCGTCCAAACGCATTTCATCGCGATGCTTGCTGCCGCGCTGGCCGACACTGGCGAAACCCGCACCGATCTCCACGCCCTTGACCGCGTTGATCGACATCAGCGCCGAGGCGAGTTCCGCATCGAGCTTGCCGTAAACCGGTTCGCCCCAGCCCGGCGGCACGTTGCTGGCGATCACGCTGACGCGTGCGCCGATGGAGTCGCCCGCCTTGCGCACGGCATCGATGTACTGCTCGAGCTGCGGGACCTGCTCGGCGACCGGCCAGAAGAACGCGTTGCCTTCGACCACGTCGAAATCGATCGTGGCGTCTTTCGGCAGGTCCGGCACGACTTCGCCGATTTGCGCGACGAACCCGCGCACCTGCACGCCGGTTCTTTCGCGCAGCCATTTCTTCGCGATCACCGCCGCAGCCACGCGCATGGTGGTTTCGCGTGCTGAGGCGCGGCCGCCACCGCGCGGATCGCGGATGCCGTATTTCTGCCAGTACGTGTAATCGGCATGCCCGGGACGGAATGTCTCGACCAGCTCGTCGTAATCCTTCGGCCGCGCGTCGGTGTTGCGGATCAACAGCGCGACCGGCGTACCGGTGGTCCTTCCTTCATGAACGCCCGAAAGAATTTCCACTTCGTCCGCTTCACGCCGCTGCGAGGTGTAGCGCGACCTGCCGGTGGCGCGGCGCGCGAGGTCGTGCGCGAAATCTTCCCTCGCGATTGCGATCCCGGGCGGGCAACCGTCGATCACGCAGCCGATCGCCGGCCCGTGCGACTCGCCGAAGGTGGTGACCGCGAACGATTGACCGAAGGTATTGGAAGCCATGGGGATCTCAACGACGGGCAGACACGACGCGGATCGATTCCGCGCAATCGACCAGTTCCTGCCGCCCGATGGCGAACACGCCCATCGGCCCGACCTTGAATTCGATCCACACGAGGGGCACCTGCGGCAGCAATTCGTTCAGTGCGCGCTCGGCCTCACCCACTTCCACGATCAGCAAGCCCTCATCCGTCAAATGTTCCGGCGCATCGCGCAAGATGCGCAGCGCGAAATCCAGCCCATCCTCGCCAGCCGTTAAACCCAGTTGCGGCTCGTGGCGGTATTCGGGCGGCAGCGCGGCGAATTCCTGCGCGGTGACGTAAGGTGGATTGGAGACGATCAGATCGTAGCGCTCGCCTCTCAAGCCTTCGAACAAGTCGGAACGGATCACGCGCACGCGATCGCCGAGCTGATGCAGCGCGATGTTCTCGCGCGCGAGACACAACGCATCACCGTCGACATCGACGAGATCGATCCGCCATGAAGGATTGTGCGCAGCCATCGCGACGCCGATGCAGCCCGAACCCGTGCACAGATCCAGCGCGCGTTCGACCTCGCGGTCGTCCAGCCAGGGCGAGAAACCGTTCTCGATCAGTTCCGCGATCGGCGAACGCGGCACCAGCGCGCGTTTGTCCGACCTGAAAGGCATGCCGGCGAACCACGCCTCGCCGACCAGGTACGCCACCGGCTCGTGGGTTTCGATGCGGCGCTCGACCAGTTCCAGAACGCGCGCCTTTTCGTCCGCGGTCAACCGCGCCACGCCGTAAGCCGGCGGCAGGTCCGGCGGCAGGTGCAGGCTGGACAACACCAGATGCGAGGCTTCATCGATGGCATTGTCGTGGCTATGGCCGAAGGTCAGCCCCGCCGCGTTGAAACGGCTGGCCGCGTAGCGGATGCAGTCGACGATCGTGGACAATTCGGCGGTCATGCGCGCAATTGAAAGTGCAGCCATGGATGGCTGCATTCTGATCTTCGCGTCCACGGATGAACGCACAGGGCACTCGGGAACGCCGCAGTATAGACGAGCGTGGATCGCCTACACTCCGCGCATGTCGCCCTCAGTCGCATTGCAATAC
>DASXWZ010000141.1:0-7845 GCA_036503375.1 Rhodanobacteraceae bacterium
GGCGAGGACAGGACGTCCGAGCCTACAACTGGTTGGGTGGGGATGGTGTAAAGCGCAAAGCATGGCCATTCCCCTCCCGGCCTCCGCTTAAAGGGGGAGGAGCTTCAGTCTTGGCGGCAGCAGTGCTTGCGCGTGCGCCGCTGCCGTTTGGGCGCGGTTTGTCGTACCCTCGCGCGATCGCCGAAGGGGAATCGTCATGCACATCAGCAAATTCTTGCCGGCCTGCGGTGCCATGCTCGTTGCCGCCGCATCGATAGCGCACGCGGACAATTCGAAAACGTTCCAAATGGACGACCTGCGCAAGCTGGTGTCCCTCAGCGAGCCGCAGATTTCGCCCGATGGAACGAAGGTCGCAGTGGTGGTGGCCACGGCCGACTGGAAATCTGACAAGCGCCGCGAGGAAATCGACCTGGTCGATGTCGCGACCGGCAGCAAACGCGCGCTGACGTGGAAGCGCACGGGGCTTTCTTCGTTGCACTGGTCACCGGACGGCACGCGATTGGCGTTCCTGGCCGATGACCGCGGGGCGCAGGATGGTTCCGATTCCAAGGGCGACGAAGACGACGACTCCGGCAAGGACGACAAACACGCGCAAATCTTCGTGATGCCGATGGCCGGCGGCGACGCGGTACGGATCACGCACGTCAAGCAGGGCGTGGACGAATTCTCGTGGAGTCCGGATGGCAGCCGCATTGCCTTCATCACCGCCGACGAGGCGAAGAATGCGAAGGACATCAAGGCGCACGATGACGCGTTTCAGGTCACCGACAACAATTTCCTCGTGCGTGCGGCGCTGACGCCCGATCACCTCTGGGTGGTGTCCAGCACCGGCGGCGACGCCAAGCGCCTGACGCAGGGCGAGTTCAGCCTGCAGACCGATCAGCAGGATTCCGCGCCGGTGCCGGAGTGGAGCCGCGATGGGCGCAGCATCGCGTTCACGCGCTTCCCGGGACCGTGGTGGGGACCGTCGTTCCAGTCGGTGATCGACCAGGTCGATGCGGATGGCGGCAAGCCGCGCGCGCTGGTCGAGGACAAGGGCGCATTCGCCTTCCGCCGTGCGCCGACGGGCGACGCCTACGCTTTCATGCGCGCGCGCAATGGCGACCAGAACAACGGCAACGCCGTGTACGTCGGCGAGGGCAAGAACAACGCGCGCGACATTACCGCCGCGCTGGCGCGCAACATCGACGAGTACGAATGGCTGCCGGACGGCAAGTCGCTGCTGATGACGGGCGGCGAGGGCACGCATGATGAATTCTGGATGCAGCCGCTGGAGGGCAATGCGCGCGCTCTGGATCTCGGCGATGTTCAATCCGCGCATGAGCCGAGCGTCTCCGACAACGGCCGCATCGCTTTCGTCGGCACTACCGCCGCACATCCGGCCGAGTTGTACGTGCTGGAATCGACCGATGCCAAACCGCGCCGGTTGACCGATCTCAACGCATTCGCTGATCAACTGAAGCTCGGGCGCAGCGAAACGGTGCAATGGAAGAGCAGCGACGGATTCGACGAGGACGGCGTGCTGACTTATCCGGTCGATTACAGAAAAGGCAGGAAGTATCCGCTGGTGCTGGCCATACACGGCGGGCCGGAAGCCTCGTCCGACCTGGGCTTTTCGCCTCTGGTCCAGTTGCTGGCGGCAGAAGGCTTTGTGGTCTTCCAGCCGAACTACCGCGGGAGCACCAATCTGGGCGACAAATATCAGCACGCGATCTTCCGCGACACCGGTGATGGTCCGGGGAAGGATGTCATGGCGGGCCTGGCCGCGGTGGAAAAGCTCGGCATCGTCGATGAAAAACGCATCGGCGTGTCAGGCTGGTCGTACGGGGGTTACATGACCACGTGGCTCACCGGTCATTACGACACCTGGAAAGCCGCGGTCGCGGGCGCGGCGCTGACCGACTGGGTGATGGATTACACGGTGTCGTACTACCAGACCGGCGACCTGTATTTCTTCGGCGGTTCCCCGTGGACGGCCAAATACCGCGACATCTGGCGTGAGCAGTCGCCGATCGCATATGCGCACAACGTCAAGGCGCCGACACTGATCATGGGCGACGTGGGCGATCCCAACGTGCCGCTGATCAATTCCTACGAATGGTTCCACGCCTTGCGCGATTCGGGCGTGCCGGTGGAGTTCTACGCGTACCCTTCCGATTCGCATTTCCCGCACGACATCGTGCGTACCACCGATGTCTACAAGCGCTGGGTCGGATGGATGAAGAAATATTTACAGTAGGCGGGTGATAACCCGCCGCCGGATTTCCATGGCGGGATTCCGCCGGATCAAGTCCGGGGTCTCCAGCCCCGCGAGTGCTCCAATTTCGAGGCTCTCCAAATTTCCGGCATGGTCAAAGAGACGCAGGCGCAAGGACACAGCTACGCGGTGCGCAAGACCAGAGACGGCGGAGGAACAACGCAAACAACAGCACATCGAATACCACGGATGCGCATTCGCTGAGTGAAACGCCGACCCCGAACGGGAACCAGATTCCGGGCACATGCAATGCGGCGAGCTCCGAAGTGAACATCACGACACCAATAGCCAGAACCGCAGGCACTGCATGCCAACCCTCGCGTCCCTGGTTGCGTATGCCCTGATAGACGATCCATGCCAGTGCCAGCAGGAATGCCAGATGCACGCCCGTGATGAGGTCGTGCAGACCGGCGATGACGGTGTGCGGAAACGTCTCGTGAAACAGCCATGGGAGAGCCAGGATCCGGGCGATCATCAGGACGATGGTCAGCGCGGCCACTGCCTTCGGCAGCCAGGTCGGCCTGTATGCCTTGAACCAGCTACGCCACGCCATCGTCCACGCTGCAAAATTCAGTGAGCCGACGAGCACGACGATGAAATACACGAAGTCGCGGACTGTCTCGATTTGCAGCCAGAAAAAGAACGCCTGATTGCCGCGCTGTATCCCGCTGAGCACGAGCGCTGCCGCGAACCATGGATATGCCCGGTTAGCGCGATCGACGGGCCACAGGCAAAGGGCCATCAGCGCCATCAGGAAGAACAACAGGCCGGGCACCGCATCCACCACGTAGCCTTCGAAAATCTTGAGCCACTGCAAGTGGTAGCGGGCGTGGATGGCGCCCCGTTCGCCGATGGCGGGTGCGATATGGATGCCGCCCGCACCGGCGGCGTTCACGGCCCATGGCCCCATCCATGTCCTGATAGCGATCACCACGTCGCCGCCGTGCGCGCCTTTCCCGGGGAGCACGAAAAACGTGGGGTAATGGTAGCCATGGGCAACGGGCACCGGGCCCGAAAAATCGCCGACGCCGCCCACAAGCGTCCCGTTCACGTATACCTGATACACACTGTCCACCGCCCACGGGCCAAGCAGTGCCAACGTCCGGCCTGCAGGCGGATTGACGGAGAGACGGATGCGATACCAGGCGTAGCCTTGATACCCGGCATGTCCCTTCGCGGTCCAACCAGGTACATAGTCCGGCAGCCCGACATCGCCGTCATTGGCACCGGGCGGTGCCTTGAAGTCAACGTTCTCCCAACTTGAATCACCGAAACCGGGATCGGCCCAGGCAGGATTGTCACCAGTGCGGAATTTCCAGGGGCCATCCAGGGTAACCGTCGATTCTCCGAGCGTGATGCCTTGCGGACCACCTGGCTCGGCAAGTGCCCGGGCAGTCCAGCTTGCGATGATCACCATCGCGACGATCGCGCAGAAACAAGGGACTTTGATGCGCATGAAGCATCCCCCGTTCGGCTCGTGCGGGGTTGGGATTACGTCGAAATCGGTTTCGATCGAAATCGGGCCGATCGGAAAACGTCAAGTCGGTTCGCAGACAGGCAGGCCGGAAAGGCAAAACGAATTCGCGGATACCTGCCGGCAGGATGCGATTCGAAAGGAGCCGGCGTAAATATGAAGGAAGTCACGCAGAGGCGCTTTGCTCCATTCACGGCTATCGCTTCGCGGCAAGCGTCAGGCCATCGCCTATCGGCAGCATCGCCAGGTCGATGCGCTCGTCGCGGTGCAGCTTGTCGTTCAATGCCTGCAAGGCGCGCGTGTCTTCGTCTTTTGCGGGGCGCGCCACGTCGCCGCCCCACAGCACGTTGTCGATGGCGATCAGGCCGCCGGCACGCAGCAGCTTCAAGCAACATTCGTAGTAAGCGTCGTAGCCGATCTTGTCGGCATCGATGAAGGCGAAGTCGTACGTGCCCGCTTCGCCAGCTTGCAAGCGCGCATCCAACGTCTCGATCGCCGGCGCCAGTTGCAGGTCGATCTTGTGGGCCACGCCCGCGCGTTGCCAGTAGGGCTTGCCGATGCACGTGTACTCGTCGCTGATGTCGCAAGCGAGGATTCTGCCGTCTTCCGGCAGCGCCAGCGCCACGCTCAATGCACTGTACCCGGTGAACACGCCGATTTCGATGCAGCGCCGTGCGCCGAGCAGCTTTACCAGCAGTGCCATGAACTGGCCTTGCTCCGGAGAAATCTGCATCCGTGCGCGCGGATGCGTACGCGTGGCCTCGCGCAGCGCGGCCTGCTCCGGATGCCCGCGCAGCGAATGCGCCAGCAGATAGTCATACAACGCGTCGTCGAGGTTGAGGGTTCGGCTGGACATGGACGCTCCCTGGATCGTATCGGCCGCACTTTACGCTTCGCTGCCGGGTGTCGTCATTTCGGCGTACCCTATTCGCTTTCCACGTCAGGAGGACTCGCCATGTTGCAGCGGACTGGCTTGAAAGTGGTCGCTTTCGCGTTCGCCGGCGCGCTGTGTGCCGGGAGTGTCGCCCATGCGGCGGACAGCGGGCCGATCGCACCGTCCGGCGACAGCGCCGCGCTGTTGAAGAAAGCGACCGCGGGCAGTTGGCGTTCGGCTGCCAACAGGGCGCGCGACAAATATCGGCATCCGGTGGAGACGCTGACGTTCTTCGGCATCAAGCCGGACATGACCGTGATCGAACTCGATCCGGGCGGCGGCTGGTATACCGAAATCCTGGCGCCGTTCCTCTACGCGAACGGGCACCTGATCGAAGCGGCTTCGCCGCCGCGCGGCAGCAGCCCGGGCAAGTTCGAGCAGAAGCTGAAAGCCGATCCGAAGGTGTACGGGCACATTTCGAAAGTGGTTCCGTTTTCGCCGCCGGACAAGGTGAATCTCGGGCCGGAGAATTCGGCCGACATGGTGCTGACCTTCCGCAACGCGCACGACTGGTTGAACGACAGTCCACGAACTCTGGATGCGGTGTTCAAGGCGGCCTACAGGGTGCTGAAATCCGGCGGCGTGCTGGGCTTCACCGATCATCGCGCCAAGCCGTTCGCGAACGCAGTGCAGAGCTCGAAGGCGCTGCACCGCATTCCGGAGGACTACATGATCGAAGTCGGGCTGCGCAATGGTTTCCGTCTGGCAGGCGCGTCGGAAATCAACGCCAATCCGAACGATCCCGAGGACATCAACATCCACCACCTGCCGCCCGATCTGTCGGGGCCGGACAGCGAGCACGCCAAGATGAAAGCGATCGGTGAATCCGACCGGATGACGCTGAAGTTCGTCAAGCCCTGAGAGGTTCACACCAACGTTGCAAGTGAATTGCTTCTATTAAAAGTGCGGCCAAGGACGGCCGCTTTTTGATCTTGCGATCACGGACGACCGCAAAGATAAGGGAGCAACCATGACCATGAAGATCGCCGTGCTCGTCGGCAGCCTGCGCAAGGAATCGATCAACCGAAAACTGGCGCACGCGCTGGAAAAACTCGCCAATGGCAAGCTCGCGTTCGATCACATCGATATTGGCAGCCTGCCGCTGTTCAACCAGGATCACGAACGCGAGTACCCGCCGGCTGCGTCAAGGATGAAGGAGCAGATTTCGTCCGCGGACGGCGTGCTGTTCGTGACCCCGGAATACAACCGCTCGGTGCCCGGCGTGTTGAAAAACGCCATCGACATCGCCTCGCGACCCTACGGGACCAACGCTTTTGCGGGCAAGCCGGGTGCGGTGATCGGCACCTCGGCGGGGGCCATGAGCACTGCCCTGGCACAGCAGCACCTGCGCAATATGTGCGTGTTCCTGGACATTCCCATGCTGCAGCAGCCGGAGGCGTTCGTCCGCTACAAGGAAGGTCTGATTGCGGGGGACGGCACGGTCGCGGACGATGAGGTCCGCAAGTTCCTGCAGGGCTTCCTCGATCGCTACGTGATGTGGGTACAACGGTTCAAGGAACGGCCGTTGCCCGTGTAGGAACACATCTGCGCGCGACCGGCGCGGATGCGATGTCGCGATCGCTTTGCTACCATCGCGCACCTTTCCGATTTCGCCACGGACATGCTCGAGACCAACCCGATCCATGCGCGCATCGCGGACCTGCAGGCCCGCGTCGAATCGCTACGGGGGTATCTTTGACTACCCGGTCAAGCGCGAGCGCCTCGAAGAAGTAACCCGCGAGCTGGAAAACCCGAACGTCTGGGACGATCCGCAGCGCGCGCAGGATTTGGGCCGCGAACGCGCGCGGCTGCAGCAGATCGTGGAAGGACTGGACCAGATCGGGTCCGGCCTGAACGACGCAGAAGAACTGCTGGAACTCGCCGCTTCCGAAAACGATGAAGCGTCGGTGCAGGGTGTCGCTGGCGACGTCGATGCTCTGGGTGCGCGCATCGGCAAGCTGGAATTCCGGCGCATGTTCGCGGGCGAGCAGGATGCAGCCAACGCGTTCGTCGACATCCAGGCCGGCGCCGGCGGCACCGAGGCACAGGACTGGGCCGAGATGCTGCTGCGCATGTACCTGCGCTGGGCGGAAGGAAAGGGCTGGAAGACCGAATTGCTGGAAGCGAGCGCGGGCGAAGTGGCCGGCATCAAGTCGGCGACCTTCCGCGTCGAAGGCGATTACGCTTACGGCTGGCTGAAGACCGAAATCGGCGTGCATCGGCTGGTGCGCAAGTCTCCGTTCGATTCCGACAACCGCCGCCACACAAGTTTCGCGTCGGTGTTCGTCTCGCCGGAAGTCGATGACAATATCGACATCGATATCAATCCGGCCGACCTGAAGACCGACGTCTATCGTTCCTCGGGCGCGGGCGGCCAGCACGTCAACAAGACCGAATCGGCGGTGCGCATCACGCACATGCCGTCGGGAATCGTCGTCGCCTGCCAGACCGAACGCTCGCAGCACGCCAACCGCGATCGTGCCATGAAAATGCTGCGCGCCAAGTTGTACGAAATGGAATTGCAGAAGCGCAACGCCGAAAAGGCCGCGCTGGAAGCGACCAAGTCGGATGTCGGCTGGGGCAGCCAGATCCGCAACTACGTGCTGGATCAGTCCCGCATCAAGGACCTGCGCACCGGCGTGGAGCGGTCCGATACCCAGCGCGTGCTGGACGGCGATCTGGACGAATTCGTGGAAGCGAGTTTGAAGATGGGACTGGAAGCCGGTGCGAAGCGAACCGACGCGTCATGAGTGCCTGCGCGATTCTCTACTAATATCGATCCATGAACGATCAGCCAGACCATTCCTCGCCGCCTGACGAAAACAAGCTCATCGCCGAACGCCGCGAGAAATTGCGCGCACAGCGCGAGCGCGGCATCGCGTTTCCGAACGATTTCCGCCCCGACGCTTTCGCCGGAGATTTGCAGAAGGAAACCGAGGGCTTGGACGCGGCCGCGCTGGCGACTCAGGCGAGACGGGTGCGTGTGGCCGGACGCCTCCTTGGCAAGCGCGTGATGGGCAAGGCCAGCTTCGCGCGCGTGCAGGACATGACCGGTTCGATCCAGTTGTTCCTGCAAGCCGGTGCGTTGGGCGATGCCTACGAAGCGTTCAAGGGCTGGGACATCGGCGACATCGTCGGCGCGGAAGGCACGCTGATGCGCACGAAGACCGGCGAGCTGTC
>DASXWZ010000142.1:0-2353 GCA_036503375.1 Rhodanobacteraceae bacterium
AAGCATCCGAAGAATACATTCCTTTGCCGCAGTGAACATCCCGCGCGTATCAATCTGCCACCACGAACTCCCGCATCATCCCCGCATCCGCGTGGGTCACTTCGAGCTTGCCCGTCACGGCCTGGTCCATCGGCATCTCGCAGTGTAATAAATAGCGGCCGGGCCGGAAGTCGCGGCGCAGCCAGCTCACGCGCCGGATGTCGTGGCTGTCGAGCAATCCGCCCATCGCGTCGGCGATTTCTGTCGGCATTCCGTTGTCGTCGTGCTTGCGCCAGCGATTGACGTCCGCGGCGGTGTGGTCGCCGCGCAGGCGGAAGATATCGACTTCGTGCATCGAGGGGCCGGGCGTCTCCACGCGGATGACGCGCATGCCGCTTCTCAAAGTGCCCTGGAGTTCGAAACGGAAATCCACCAGCTTCAGCACCGCATCTTCCTTCGGCGGGATGTCGTCGGGTGAACCATCGGCGCGCACCGTGAAGGCATGCACGGGCACCGTGGTCGGATGGTTGCCGTTCCAGCAGATCAGGATGTAGCGCCCCGGATCTACCCTGGTCCAGATTTCGACCGATTCGCCGGGCGAGGTCAGCCCTGCCCCGGAATAGTCGAGCGCACCCTGCGGAAAGAGGTGCCCGTGCCTGACCTGATCCACGTACGCGGCCGGCGTCATGCCATCGGGCAGTTTCACCAGCATGGCTTCGTGGATCTGCGAGCCATGGTTCTCGAAGACGATGTGCCGAAGCCCGGCCGACAATGTGGCCGGCGCTTCGAAGCCCGAATCGGTGGCGATGATTTTGAATGTTGGCGAAGGTGCGGGCGCTTGGACATCTGCGGCGGGTTCTACGCTGGGCGTCGCCGCGAAAGTGCAACCGCAGGCGGCGAACGAGAGGACACAGGCCACGATCGTTTTCATGACGCATCCCCATTGTGTTCGTGTGTCCCGCCTGGTTGCCAAAATCAATCAAAGCTGAGACTGGATGCCGGCCTTCGCCGGCATGACGAGCAAAAGCTCGAGCACTTCTTCGCCGGCATGACGAGCAAAAGATCGAGCGCCGCGACAACTTTCCTTTGGTCGCGCGTAATTTCCATCGGCGCCCCCTGCGCAATGTCCGCGATGCTACTCCATCGTCGATTTGGCGGAAATCTCTCGTCACTCATGGCCCGGAAGTCCTTCCGACTTTCGGCACGCTCGCGCGCGTGCGGCGCGCGTTAGCGTGGCGGCGACCGCGCGTATTCCGTATCAAATCTGGCGCACGCCGCGCCAAGGGGAACGACATGCCGGACCTCGATCGCCGCAAATTCCTGAAACTCGCAGCCGCCCTGGGCGCGGGTCTGGCCGTTGGCTGCTCGCCCATCCGCGAGTCTTCGAGCGGCTGGCGCGAACGGCGCGACCTGTATCCGCAGGGCGTCGCATCGGGCGACCCGGATGAAAACAGCGTCCTGCTGTGGACACGGCGGCCCTACGCGGACGGGCGCAAGCAAGCTACGTTGTTGGTCGAAGTGGCAGAGGATCCCGCATTCACGCGCGTGGTCGCGACGACGAATGTGCGCATCCTTGGCGAGTCCGACTGGACCAGCCGCGTGCTCGTCGCCGGCCTGAAACCTGCCAGCGAATACTGGTACCGCTTCGTCGACGCCGATGGCAACGGCAGCCGGATCGGCCGCACGCTGACCGCGCCCAAGCACGACGACCCGAGGCCGGCACGCTTCGCGTTCGTCAGTTGCCAGGACATCTGCGAGGGCACGATGAACGCCTGGCGCAGGATGATCTTCGAGGACGAACGCGCCGCGCCGGAGGACCGGCTGGGCTTCGTGCTGCACCTGGGCGATTTCATCTACGAAGTCGTGCAGTACCCGGACCAGGTCAAGGACGGACACCGCTACAACCGCATCGTCACGTTCCCGGTGAAATTCCCGACAGGCGGCAAGGCCGTCGCCAAGAACCGCTTCCGCGTCCCGCAGTCGCTGGACGATTACCGCGAGCTCTACCACGCCTACCTGCAGGACCCGGAGCTGCAGGACGCGCGCGCGCGTTTCCCGTTCGTGGCGATGTGGGACAACCACGAATTCTCGTGGCAGGGTTGGCAATCGATCCAGGAATTCGGCGAAGGCCTGGTCTGGGCGCAGACGCTGAAGGTCGCGGCCAACCAGGCGTGGTTCGAATTCCAGCCGGCGCGCGTTTCGCCGAAGGGAAGCAGTCTGGAGGCTTTCTACGCGCCGCACGTGGTGGATGCTCCGGTGAAAGACTTCGATGCCAACGGGCTGGGGCAGGAACCGAACAATCTCGCCGCGATCGACAGCCTGATCGGCTATCGAAGCTTGCGCTGGGGACGGCACATCGATTTGATCCTCACCG
>DASXWZ010000143.1:0-1739 GCA_036503375.1 Rhodanobacteraceae bacterium
TCCCGGACCCTCACCCCAACCCCTCTCCCGGGGGGAGAGGGGAGCAACAGCGCACTGCGACTTCACCCCGCTGGTGGACACCTCGATCAAGGAGCCGCGCGCGACGGTTCTGATTCCGGGCGCCCGCGTGCGCTATCTCGCCGAAATCGCCGAGCAGGGTAGATCGGTCAATTCGGATATCGCGCGCATGGCCGAGGCCGCATCGCGCGCGCAGCACTATTTCGAATCGCTGAAAGAAATCGGCGACGCGTCATTGCCGCGCGAGCTGGATTTATACGCCGCGGCGGACATCGAGCCTTCCGCCGGTGCGCGCATGGTGGTCGACAGCGACGAGGAAAAGGCGTTCTGGGAACAAGGCGGCGGCATCGACCGCAGCATGGTCGTTTTGCGCCAGCGCTACAACGAGGCAGTGAAGGAGTTGAGTGCCGAGGCGATCCGCCTGCTGCGCGAATGGCCTGCGCGCAAGGAGTCCGTCACCGCGGACGTCAGCGAATACGAAGTGCGCGGCAGGAAGATCGCCGTGCAGAACTACCGCGAATCGCTGTCGCACCAGAAAATCCCGAAGATCGCGCCGCCCACCGCGCGCGACTGGGGCGACGTGCTGAAGTTCCTGATGATGGAGAACCTGCCGGGCGCGTATCCGTACACCGGCGGGGTTTATCCGTACCGGCGCAGCGGCGAGGATCCCACGCGCATGTTCGCGGGCGAGGGCACGCCCGAACGCACCAATCGCCGCTTCCACTATTTGTCGCTCGGCCAGCCCGCCGCACGTTTGTCGACTGCATTCGACAGCGTCACGCTCTACGGCGAAGACCCGGCCGAGCGCCCCGACATCTACGGCAAGATCGGCAACTCCGGCGTGTCCATCGCCACGCTGGACGACATGAAGAAGCTGTATTCCGGCTTCGACCTGTGCGCGCCGACGACTTCCGTGTCGATGACGATCAACGGCCCGGCGCCGATGATCCTGGCGATGTTCATGAACACCGCCATCGATCAGCAGATCGAAAAATACCTGCGCGAAGACGAAACGCGCTGGGCGGAAGCGCAGAAGAAGATCGACGCGTTCTACAAGGACAAGCCGCGCCCGCAGTACACCGGCATGTTGCCGCAGGGCAATGAAGGTCTCGGACTCGGCCTGCTCGGCGTATCCGGCGACCAGGTCGTCGACAAAGCGACTTATGAAAAGATCAAGGCGCACACGCTCTCCACCGTCCGCGGCACCGTGCAGGCGGACATATTGAAAGAGGACCAGGCGCAGAACACCTGCATCTTCTCCACCGAATTCGCGCTGCGGATGATGGGCGACATCCAGCAGTATTTCGTGGACAACAAGGTCCGCAACTTCTATTCGGTGTCCATCAGCGGTTACCACATCGCCGAAGCCGGCGCCAACCCGATCTCGCAGCTCGCGTTCACGCTCAGCAACGGCTTCACCATCGTCGAGTACTACCTCGCGCGCGGCATGAAGATCGACGACTTCGCGCCGAATCTCTCGTTCTTCTTCTCCAACGGCATGGATCCGGAATACACCGTGATCTGCCGCGTGGCGCGGCGCATCTGGGCGCGCGCGATGCGCGAGCGCTACGGCGCCTCGCCGCGCTCGCAGATGCTGAAGTACCACATCCAGACATCCGGCCGCTCGCTGCACGCGCAGGAAATCCAGTTCAACGACATCCGCACCACGCTGCAGGCGCTGTATGCGCTGTTCGACAACTGCAATTCACTGCATACCAACG
>DASXWZ010000144.1:0-4414 GCA_036503375.1 Rhodanobacteraceae bacterium
ATCGATGCCGATGCGACCGAGGAATGCACGCATCGCGCACAGGCCCCAGTCCGCGCTGGTCTGCGGCAACTCGGCGCGATCCGCGCACACGCCCGCATGCGCGGCCTGCACGCCGACCTGCTGCAGGAGCATCTGCGCGTAGCGGTTGTCCGAATGTTTCAGCATGTGCCGGATCAGTTGCGACAACGGCGGCGAAGCGATGCTCGCGATTTCCACCGGCGCATTCGCAAGCGCGGCGTCACGCTCCGGCCAATGCACCACGCGCACGCGACCGTTCAGCGCGATGCCGCGTCGCGCGAGCGCGTCGCGCAGCAGGTTCGCCGCGAACAGCGCGCCATCCGGCACGGAAAGCGTGTACGTCCTTTGCGGTACACCCGTGCGCAAACTGCCGCTGGCGTAGAGCACGTCCGAACCCGGTGCTCGATACAGGCTCAGCGGCTTCGCCTCGCCGGTCAGGTCGACCACGCGCAATCCGGCTTGCGGCGGGTCGATGCTGATCGCGCAGCAGCGCGCGTTTTGGCGCGCGACATCCACCCGCGCCACGCCATCCTGCGCGCCCAGCGCACCGGACTGCGCACCATACGCGTTTTGCAGATCCAGCGCTTCCCAGCCTCCGCCGAAAAGTGGTCCGGAAAAAAAGGTGTCGTCGGCGACCAGGTCGCCGCGCACGCGGCGCACGCCACGCGCGGCGAGCGCTTCCGCAAAACGATCTGCCCACTCCGCGGAAACATCCGCTTCGCCCAGCGATGGATCGCCGCGGCCCTGGAGGATCAGATCGCCCGAAAGCGTGCCCCCGCCACCAGGCGCTGCCGTCGCATACAACGTGGTCGAGAAACTCGCGTCCGCACCCAGCGTCTGAAGCGCCAGCGCGGCGGTATAGAGCTTGGCGTTGGACGCAGGCAGGAACAGCGTGTCGAAGTCGTGCCGGTAGAGCGTGACGCCGCTGTCCAGCGAAACCACGTCGATGCCCCAGATCGCGTGCACGAAGCGCGGCTGCGCGATGAAAGCGGCGATATTTTCCGCGGGCGAAGAAGCAGCGACGCGCGGCGAAGCGGCGCTCGGAACCGCCGGCATGGATTGCGCGGGCGGAAAGGGCCTCGGCGGCGGGGCGCTGGCGCAACCCCCCAGCAGGACGACGGAGAATATTGCGCCGACCAGCCGTTTCAAGCGAGCCGCCTTTGCAGTGCCATCGCCGCCGCGGGATTGCGCGCCTTGGCCGCGCTGATGAAATAGACGAATACATCGCGCGGCTTCGATTTCGTCTTGCCCGCGGGCGATATGCGCGGCAGGTCGTCGGGTTCGCCGCCTTCATGCCAGGATCGCACCCGTTCTGCCCACGCATCCAGTTCCTGCGCGGTATAACCGTTTCGTTCGGATTCGCGGCTGCGCATCAGTCGCGCATAGACGAAATCGCCCGTGACATCGGCGAAATTCGGATATTCGCGCGAATCGGTGAACACGCAGGCGCAGCGGTGCGCGCGCGCCAGTTGCAGGAATTCCTCGCAAAGGAAACCCTCGTTGCGCACTTCCAGAGCGTGCCGCAGCGCCGTTCCATTCAACTCGTTCGGCAGCAGGTCCAGGAATGCTGCGAAATCGTCACGATCGAATTCGCGCGAGGGCGGAAATTGCCAGACGATGGAACCGAGGCGGTCGCCGAATTCCGCCAGACCGCCGAACACGAAGCCGCGCGCCAGCGATCCTGCGCTTGCGAGCTTCCGGACTTCCGCAACCTGCCGCGGGGCCTTCAGCGAGAACACGAAACCTTCCGGCGTTTCATTGCGCCATTTGGCGTAGACCTTGGGCGTCTGCGCGCGATAGAAGGTGCTGTTGATCTCGATCGCGGCCAGGTGCCGGCTGGCGAATTCCAGCTCTCGGCGTTGCGGCAATCCTTTCGGATAAAAATTGTCGCGCCATGGTGGAAAGTTCCAGCCGCCGATGCCGACCTTGACGCGCGCGCCGCGTGCTCCGGCCAGCTCATCCGTGATGGGCACGTCGGTCTTTTTCATCGTTGCGTCCGCGAATCGGCGTCCTGCACAAGGATGCTGCGATCGCGCAGCGCGCGCAACGCGGCTTCGACCGTCGCCGCAACGGAGTCGCCGGCGTCGAGCGTGATGGCGCGCGGCTCCTCGTCCGCGGGTTCCTCTATCGTGTCCAGCTGGCTGTCCAGCAGCGAGGGCGGCATGTATTCATGGTGCCGCGTTTCCACGCGCCGTTCGAGTTGCGCGCGTGGCACGCGCAGATAGAGGAACCAGACCTGCGGGCGATCATTGCGCAGGAAATCCCGATAAGCGCGCTTCAAGGCCGAGCAGCCGATCACCGCAGGCGCCCGCATCCGCGATTGCGCGTCCATCCAGTCCGCGATCGCCGCCAGCCACGGCGTTCGATCTTCGTCGTCCAGCGGTTCGCCCGCCCGCATCTTCATGATGTTCGCTCGCGGGTGGAAATCGTCGCCCTCGCGATACGTCCAGTCCAGACGAGCGGCGAGGGTACGCCCGATCGTGGTCTTGCCTGCGCCGGATACGCCCATCACGACGATGATGGGGCAGGCGGTGGCGTCGCGCGCTTGCATCGGCGCATACTAACTTTTCCATGCAGAGGAGTTCGAAATGCAAAGCAAGGGATCGGCAATATGGAAAGGCGGCTTCAAGGACGGGCGTGGCGCGATCAGCACCGCCAGCGGGGCGCTGAAGGACGAAGGCTATTCGGTCGGCTCGCGTTTCGAAGGAGACAAGGGCACCAGCCCGGAAGAACTGATTGCCGCCGCGCACGCGGCGTGTTTTTCCATGGCGCTGTCGCTGTTGCTGGGCAAGGCGGGGATGGATCCGGAGTCGATCGAGACATCGGCGACGGTGACGCTGGAAAAGATCGGCGACGGCTTCGAGATCACCTCGTCGCATCTCGACGTCAGCGCGCGAATCCCGGGCGCGGACCAGGCGAAATTCCTGGAGATCGCGAAGCAGGCTGAAACCGGCTGCCCGGTTTCGAAAGTCCTGAAGGCGCGCATCGGCATGGATGCGCGGCTGGTGAACTGACCCGGACAGCACTTGCTTTTCCACGCGTGGCGTCGCAGTGTTCGCTCCACCGAATACCGAAGGAGAGCGCAATGAAAGGCATGGAGAAGCAGAAGAAAGAGACCAAGAAGAAACCGGCAAAATCGCTGAAGGAAAAACGCGCGGAGAAGCACGCCAAGAAGGCCGCGCGGAGCTGATGCTCAAACCAGCCGGCGAGGATGCGTGTAGACATTCATCGCATCGCCCCGCGCGAATGCGATCAGCGTGACGCCGGCTTCATCGGCCAGCTCGATCGCCAGTGAAGTCGGTGCGGAGATGGCGGCGACCACCGCGATGCCGGCGGTCGCGGCCTTGTGCACGATCTCGTAGGACGCACGCGACGTGATCGCGAGGAAGCCGGCTTGCGTGCGCCACGCCGCGCTGGCGGAAGGGTCCGCGCCGCGCGCCAGCGTGCCGATTAGCTTGTCCAACGCGTTGTGCCGCCCGACGTCCTCGCGCACCATGATTCCGTCCGCGTGCGCGTAGCCGGCGGCGTGCACGCCGCCGCTGCGTTCGTTCAGGGGTTGCCGCTGCGCGAGCTCGCGCAGGCCGTGCGCGATCAACGCCGATTCGATCGACAAGGATTCGATCGAGATACCGGATTGCACCCGCGGCACCGGCCGCACCGCCTCCATCAGCGACTCCACGCCGCACAGGCCGCAACCGCTGCGGCCGGCGAGGTTGCGCTTGCGCACTTCCAGCGCTTCGAAGCGCGCGTGCGGGATCAGCGCCTGCAACGACACGCCGTGTTCGCTGCGCAGGCAATCGACGAGTTCGAATTCCTCCATGCGCGCGACGATGCCTTCGGCGAGTGCGAAACCCAGGGCGAAATCCTCGAGATCGCAGGGCGTCGCCATCATCACCGCGTACGGCACGCCGTTGTAGACCATGGCGATCGGCGTTTCCTCGATCACCTGCTCCAGCGTTTCGTCCCGCCGCGTGTTTCGTATCCGCTGCGCGCCAACAGGCGAAAGTCCCGGATATCTCCTGATAGAACTCATGTTCCGGCTGTAATCCCGGCGCGGGTTTCCAGGAAGTATAGGTGGCTCGTCGAACGCGAGGCGTGGCGGCGAAATGTCGAACGTATACTCAGGGTCTATTGGCGCTATGCCAAGCGGGCAAAGGGCGACGGCCCCCCGGGTTGCTCCGCAGCGGCCCCTATACTGCGTTGCGCGGCTTGGCCACAGAAGTCCCATGGCGCCGCGCCGCTTCGCCGCGTTCTGCAGGAGCGTGCGCCTGCCTCTGCCGCCGCGCGCCTGAACCTGGCCATGCGGCTATGATCCGCTTCGACGCGGCGAGGTGGGCATGGCGAAGCGTGAATCGAAATCCGGTTGGCTGGCACGACAGTGGTACACGCTGCGGCG
>DASXWZ010000145.1:0-5980 GCA_036503375.1 Rhodanobacteraceae bacterium
CTTGTTCTTCCAACCTGCTGGTTGCCGCTTGCGGCACTTCTTCGAAGGCCTCTGCAGCTTCCGGTGCGCCGAATTTTCTGCAACCGGGCGAACGCGATTTCGTGCGCGCGGCGGTTGCGCGGCTGATCCCGAAAGACGACCTTGGCGCCGGCGCGCTGGAAGCGGGCGTGGATGTTTTCATCGATTCGCAACTCGCCGGGCCGTTCGGGCAAGCGGCCGGGCAATACATGCATGGGCCGTTTCATCTCGGCGCGAAGGAGCAGGGTTATCAATTGCCGTTCACCCCCGCGCAGGTCTATCGCCTGTGCATCCCGCGCGTGGACAAGCATTGCCGCGACAAGCACGGTTCTACGTTCGCGCAATTGAATGCGGATCAGCAGGACCAGGTACTGCACGATCTGCAGGACGGCAAGATCGATCTGGGGGAAATACCTTCCACCAGTTTTTTCGGGTTGCTTTGGCAGAACACCAAGGAAGGATTTTTCGCCGATCCGATCTACGGCGGCAATCGCGATTTCATCGGCTGGAAGCTGATCGGTTATCCCGGTCCGCGCTACAACTACGTCAACGAGATCGAACGCTACGGGCAGCCGTACAAGCAGCCCTACACCAGCCTCGCCGGACGCGATCCGGTGATGTGCCGCCTCAGCGATTCGCCCAGCGGGCAATTCCACGGTCCCGGCTGCGAATACGGCCAGTTCCCCGCCAAGCAGACGTACGAAAGCCTGACGACGACCACCGGCCGCGTCTATCCGGCGGGGCGCATCTGATGGCCAAGAAGCTGCCGGAAGTGGAAGTGGTGCTGGTCGGTTTCGGCTGGACCGCATCGATCATCGCGCAGGAACTCACCGATGCCGGCATGCAGGTGCTGGCGCTGGAGCGCGGCGGCTGGCGCGACACGGTGCCGGACTTCTCGGTCACGCACATCCAGGACGAATTGCGCTACGCGGTGCGCAAGGAAATCTTCGAACAGACCGCGCGCCAGACGCTGACCTTCCGCAATCGCGTCGATCAGCTCGCATTGCCGATGCGCCATCTGGGTTCGTTCAATCCCGCGTCCGGCGTGGGCGGCGCGGGTGTGCACTGGAACGGCCAGAACTGGCGCTTCCTGCCGACCGATTTCGTGATCCGCACCCAGACCGAGCAGCGTTACGGCAAGAAGATGATCCCGGACGACATGACGATCCAGGACTGGGGCGTCACCTACGACGAGCTGGAACCGTATTACGACAAGTTCGAATACCTGTGCGGCATCTCGGGCCAGGCCGGAAACATCAACGGCCAGCTCCAGCCCGGCGGCAATCCTTTCGAAGGTCCGCGCAAACGTGATTACCCCTTGCCGCCGCTGAAGCGCTGCGCCGCGACCGTGCTGTTCGACAAGGCCGCGCGCGAAGTGGGACTGCATCCATTTCCCGCACCGGCCGCAAATACGTCCAAACCGTACCTCAATTCCCTCGGCGTGCAGATGGGCCAGTGTACCTACTGCGGCTATTGCGAATGGTTCGGCTGCGCCAACTATTCCAAGGCGAGCCCGCAGAGCACGATCCTGCCGGTGCTGCTGAAGAAGCCCAACTTCAGTTTCCGCACGCATTGCGCGGTGACGCGCATCAACACCGACGGTACGGGCAAGCACGCGACCGGCGTCACCTACGTCGACCAGGACGGCAAGGAGTTCGAGCAGCCCGCGCGGATGGTGGTGCTGTGCGCGTTCGCGCAGCACAACGTGCATCTGCTGCTGGTTTCGAAGATCGGCGCGCCTTACGACCCGGCGAGCGGCAACGGGGTCGTCGGACGCAACTACGCCTACCAGCTCAGTTCGACGGTCAACGTCACCTGCAAGGAATTGCTGAATCCCTTCATGGGTGCGGGTGCGCTCGGGCAGGTGGTCGACGATTTCAACGGCGACAACTTCGATCACACGGACAAAGGCTTCATCGCCGGCGGGTACATCGCGCTGTGGAATACCGGCGGCCGGCCGATCCTGCAGGAGTATCTGCCGAAAGGTTCGCCGAAGTGGGGCTCTGGCTGGAAGAAGAGCGTGCACGAGGACTATCTCTACTCGACCCACATGCAGTGCCATGGCGCGGTGATGAGTTATCGCGACAACTATCTCGATCTCGATCCCACGTACAAGGATGAATACGGCAATCCGCTGCTGCGCCTGACGTTCACTTTCAAGCAGAACGAGCACGCGATGACGAAGTTCCTGACCGATCAGGCCACGCGCATCGCGCAGGCGATCCCGAATCGCGGCATCAATTCCAAACCGCGGTCGGGCGATTACTCGATCGTGCCGTACCAGACCACGCACAACACCGGCGGTGCGGCGATGGGTGACGATCCGCGCACCAGTTTCGTCAATCGCTATCTGCAGAGTTGGGACGTGCCGAACCTGTGGGTAATGGGTTCCACGGTGTTCCCGCAGAACGCCGGTTACAACCCGACCGGCACGGTCGGCGCGCTGGCTTTCTGGGCGGCCGAGGCGATGAAGCGTTACGTGCGCGATCCGCAACCGCTGGTGCAGGTGTGAACGCGCGCGTCGCCGTCGCATTCTTGTTGACCGCGATCTGCGCCGGCACGGCGATCTCCGCGCAACAGGTGTACGCGCCGCAGAAACCGCACCACACCTGGGGCGACATCGAGCGCGGGAAGTACCTCGCGCGCGCGGGCGATTGCGAATCCTGCCACACCGCACTGGGCGGCAAACCATGGGCCGGGGGTCGCGCGGTGCCCACGCCGTTCGGCATGGTGTATTCGATGAACATCACGCCCGACAAGGACACGGGTATCGGCGCGTGGAGCAGCGAGGATTTCTATCGCGCGATGCACGAGGGCATCGATCGCGAAGGCAAGCGGCTGTATCCCGCATTTCCGTATCCGTGGTACACGCACGTGCCGCGTGGCGACGTCGATGCGATCAAGGCCTACCTCGACACGCTGAAACCCGTGCGCCAGGTGGATCGCCAACCGGAACTCCACTGGCCCTTCAGCATGCGCAGCATGCTCGCGATCTGGGACAAGCTGTACCTCCATCCCGGCCAGTTCATGCCCGATCCCAAGCAATCCGCGCAGTGGAATCGCGGTGCGTATCTGGTCGAGGGCCCGGGCCATTGCGGCGCCTGCCACACGGACAAGAATTTTCTCGGCGCGCCGGATCGCAAGAATCCCATGCAAGGCGGTTTCGCCGAACACGTTTTCGCACCCAATCTCGGCGCCGGCGAGCGCGACGGTCTCTCCGGCTGGAGCGAAAAAGACATCGCGCAATACCTCGGCTCCGGCATCAATGCGCACGCGATCGCGGCCGGTCCGATGGCCGAAGTGGTGCAGCAATCCACGCAATACCTGACGCAGGACGACCTGCAGGCCGTGGCCGTTTATCTCAAGAGCCTTGCCGGCCCGGAAGCCTCGCAGCCGCGCATGCCGCATCGGGACACGATGAGCGAAGGCCAGGCGCTGTACGTCGACAACTGCGCCGGTTGCCACATGGACGGCGGCGAAGGACTGGCCAATGCGTTTCCACCATTGCGCGAAAGCTCCGCCATCCAGGCCGCGGAGCCACAATTGCTGATCGCGGTGATCCTGCAGGGCGCAAAATCGCCGGCCACCAAAGCCAAGCCCAGCGGCTTGGCCATGCCTGCATTCGGCGACAAGCTGGACGACGTGGAGGTCGCAGCGCTCACCACGTACATCCGCAACGAATGGGGCAACCGCGCGGCCACCGTGTCCGAGCACGACGTTTCCAAGTTGCGCGGCACGCTCGCCAGCGCGCCGCAGTAAAGCATTCCGAATGGACGTCAAGAGCGGTTACCCCTGGTGGCCGTTGCGCAACGGCCTGCTACGCGACTATCCGCCGCTGCTCGAGAATGGCGAATGCGAAGTCGCCGTGGTCGGCGCCGGCATCACCGGCGCATTGATCGCGCGCGCTTTGGTCGGCGCGGGCCTGGACACGGTCGTAATCGATCGGCGCGACGTCGGCTGGGGCAGCACCGCCGCCAGCACAGCGCTGCTGCAATACGAAATCGATACCGAATTTTTGCAGTTGGCGAAACTCGTGGGCGACGAGAACGCGCTTGCGGCCTACAAGGCCTGCGAAGTCGCTGTGTCGGAACTGCATGGGATCGCGGAAGGAGTCGGCGACGTCGGCTGGGGTGAAGCACCGAGCCTGTACCTCGCGAGTTCGCGGCGCGACGCGAAACGGTTGCGCCCGGAGTTCGAAGCGCGCAGCGCTTCCGGTTTCGACGTGGAGTGGCTGGACGGATCCGCCTTGAGCGAACGCTTCGGACTATGCGCGCCGGCCGCGATCCTGTCGCGGCCGGCGGCGCACGTCGATCCCTACCGTTTCACCCATCGCCTGCTGGCGCGGCTGTGCGCCAAGGGCCTGCGCGTATTCGATCGTTGCGAAGTCGTCGAATGGAAACCGGATGCCGGCGCGCTCGAGATCCGCGTGGAGACCGGCGCGCGCCTGCGCGCGCAACGGCTGGTCGTGGCCTCCGGTTACGAAAGCCAGGCTTTCCTGCCGCAGCGCGTGGCGGTCGATCACAGCAGCTACGCCTTCGTCAGCGAGCCGCTGCAACTGCAAGCGGAATTCGCGCGTTGCATCGGTTGGGAAACCGCGCGTCCGTATTTGTACTGGCGCAGCACCGACGACGGCCGCCTGATCGTCGGCGGCGAGGACGACCTGATCGATATTCCGGCACTGCGCGACCGGCGCATCCCGCGCAAGATGGAAAGATTGCTCGCGCGCCTGCACGAGTTGATGCCCGATCTGCAACCGGAGATCGGCTTCGCCTGGGCCGGTACCTTCGCCGAAACGGAAAACGGGCTGCCCTTCTTCGGCGCGCACCCGCAACTCGATCCGCGCGTGCTGTTCGCCATGGCCTACGGCAGCAATGGCATCACCTACAGCGCGATCGGTGCGCACATCCTCACCGATGCCGTACGCGGCGAGCCGCATCCGCTGGCCGCGTTGTTCGGATTCGGAAGAAGTCGAATGACGGTTTAGGCGCCGCGCTGTACGCGCCTCTCACATTCGCTTGTGTAAATGGAAGTCGAGGAGAACAAGATGAAAGCGACGGTATTGCTCGGGACGTTGAAGCGGTCCGGTCCGTCCAACACGCAGACCCTTTGCGAGTTCCTCGCCGGAAAAATGGAAGACCAAGGCATCCGCTGCGAGATCGTCAAGCTGGTCGATCACGACATTTTGCCCGGCACCTGCAGCGACATGGGCAAGGGCGATGCGTGGCCCGGAATCCTCAAGAAGGTGCTTGGTTCCGGGATCGTGATCTTCGCGACTCCGATCTGGTGGGGCAACCAGTCCTCGGAAATCCAGCGGGCGATCGAGCGGCTGGACGAACTGCACGACGGCATTCTCGCGGGCAAGCCTTCGCCCCTGGAAGGCAAGGCAGGCGGCATCGTCATCACCGGCGATTCCGATGGCGCCGAACACGTCATCGGCAACATCTGCAACTTCTTCAACGCCGTCGGGTTGCTGATCCCACCCTACGCCACGCTTTCCGTGCTCTGGGACAAGCAGGCCAAGGACAAGGACACGCCGAAGAAAAAATTGCTGGAGAAATACGAATCGGAATATGCCGACACGGCGGACAAGATGATCAAGCAGTTGAAAAAGTACGCGCGCGAACCGGAAAGCCGGCGCCGGAGCGCGAAATGAAACTCCCGCGGGAGGAACTTCGTCATGATCACGTTTCGGGTAATGGGCGCTGCACTGTTGGGCGTATTTTTCGCGGCAGTCACCGGCAACGCACATTCGGCCACGCTGACCGTGTTGCACGCGTTTCGCGGTTTTCCGGCGGGCGATGGTGCCAATCCTCTGGCCGCTCCGGTAATGTATGGCAAAGGCGATCTGTTCGGCACGGCCTCGGCGGGAGGAACAAGAGGCTGTGGCATCGTCTACAGGCTGCACAAGACACGTAGCGGCGCCTGGAAGGAAACGATCCTCTACGTCTTCATGTGCGGCAAC
>DASXWZ010000146.1:0-11579 GCA_036503375.1 Rhodanobacteraceae bacterium
ACACGTCATCACGTTGATCACGCCGGTGGTGGAGGTGGATGGCCGCGACCGCATGGTCGACTTGTACAAGTGGCACCGCGCGCACCCGAACGAGCAGTATCCGCACCTGATCTACTGGGGCCATTACGTCGCGCACGACAACAACCGCGACGCGATGGGCGTGACGCTCGATCTCACCAGGAACGTGCTGGATACCTACGTCGGCTGGCACGCGCAGGTGCTGCACGACCTGCACGAATCCGTGCCGTTCCTGTACGACAACACCGTGGGCGATGGGCCGTACAACGCCTGGATCGATCCGATCCTCACTGGCGAGTGGCAACAGATAGGCTGGAACAACGTCGAGCAGATGACCAAGTTCGGCATGCCCGGTGTGTTCACCCATGGCGACTTCGATACCTGGAGCCCGGGGTATCTGATGTTCATCGCGGCGATGCACAACGGCATCAGCCGCCTGTACGAAACCTTCGGCAACGGCGGCGCCGATACGCAGGAGCGCATTCTCGAACCGGATGAGTATGCACGCACGTGGTACAAGCCCAACCCGCCGCTGCCCAGGGTGCTGTGGTCGCAGCGCGACAACAACAACTACGAGCAGACCGGACTGTTGACCGGGCTGTACTACTTCGCGCAGAACGGTCGGCAATTCCTCGACAATTTCTGGCTGAAATCGAAGCGTTCGATCGAGAAGCCGGATGAAGCGGGTCCGGCGGCTTACGTGTTGGCAGCGGACGAGAAGCACAAGGGCGCACAGGCTCAGTTATTGCGCGCGCTGCTGAAGCAGCATGTGGAGATCAGCAGGGCCGTTGCTGCGTTCACCGTGCAGGTCCCGGAGCGCAACGGAGATTCGAGGCCTTCCCGGCGGGGCAAGCCTTCGGAGGATGCCGCGCCTCCCCGCGAGCAGACGGTTGCGCGGACCTATCCGGCCGGAAGCTGGATAGTCCGGATGGACCAGCCGTACTCGCGCATCGCCGACACGCTGCTCGATCGGCAGTACTGGGCGCCGGATGATCCGCAGAAACATCCCTACGACGATACCGGCTGGTCGTTCGGCGATCTGTACGACGTGGATGTCGCGCGCGTTGCGGACAAATCCGTATTGAAGGTGCCGGTGCATCGCGTGACGGATGTTCCTTCGCCCGGATTCGATCTCGCAGCGCTGGGCGTACACGGCAAGCTGCCGCGCATCGCGGTGATGCACACCTGGCTATCCACGCAGACCGAAGGCTGGTGGCGAATGGCACTCGACAAGCTGCATGTGCCCTACAGTTACATCAGTACGCAGGACGCCGCGCGCGATCCGGATCTGCGCGGCAAGTACGACGTGATCCTGTTCGGCCCGGTCGGCTACGCCAGCACGCGTCTGATCGTCGACGGTCTGCCGATGTACGGCAATCCGCTGCCATGGCAGAAGACCGCGCTGACGCCCAACCTGGGGGTGATCGATTCCACCGACGACATGCGTCCCGGTCTCGGGGAGAGCGGTGTCGCCAACCTCAAGCGTTTCGTCAGCGAGGGCGGCTTGCTGGTGACTTCGGAGGACACCGCGCAGTTCGCGATCGAAGAAGGCCTGGCGCCAGGGGTGACGATCGCCCCGGACAAGGGCGCGCGCGTGGTCGGCAGCGTGCTGCGCGCGGAACTTGTCGACAAGGACTCGCCGATCGCATCCGGTTACGGCGACAGCTTCGCGCTGTACAGCTCCAGCGGCATGGCTTTCGACATCAGCAACCAGACCATAGGCGAGCGTGGCCTCACCAGTGCGAAAGAGTACAAGCGCCCGACCGGCCGTGGCGGTCCGGACGAGGCCGATGTGCCCGAAGGTCGTCCGTTTGCAATACCACCCGGGTTGCCGGATGCGAAACCGTGGCAGGCGCTGCCACTCAATGCAGAGCAGCAACGCAACAACATATTCGCCATTCCCCCGGATCAACGGCCGGACGTGATCGTGCGCTGGGGCGACAGCGACGGGCTGCTGATCTCCGGCCTGCTGGACAACGGCGCTTCGATCGCGCAGCACGCCGCGGTCGTCAACGCGCACTACGGCAAGGGACACGTGCTGCTGTTCGCGAACAATCCGGTCTGGCGCGGAGAAACCATCGGCAGCTACGCGTTGTTGTTCAACGCGGTCGTGAATTACGATCGGCTGCATTGAGCAACCGTTCGGAGGAGAGCCGATGGCGCTGAACCTGCTGCCTTACCGCGATCTGCAGACGCGCCATCTGCGCCTGCTGTTGGGCACGGCGCGCGTGATCGCATGGGTAGGCATGCTGCTGATCGCAGCGGGCATCGCATGGGGCATCACGGCGTTGTCATTGCACCTGAAGGGCGATGCAGGCGGGGCCGGTCGGTACACGGTGATGGCGGCCAGCTCGGTCATCGGGCTGATCGGCTACGGGCTGCTGGCGCTGGCACTCAGTGGCGCACTCGCCGCGCTGGTCGGCATCGAGGAAAGCCAGCGGCGACGCGTCGAACGCGACTGATCGCTGTCCGGCGGCGAGGCGATGCCAAGCGCGGCGCATCACCGCATCATTCGATCTCTGGTTTTGGGAGGCCATTCCCTGGCGTGCGGCCGTCCCTGGCCGCGGTGCGCGCGTATCAGTCAGTCCAGTGTGCGTATTGCGATTTGGAAATGCTGCTGCCGTGCCCGGCCACGTGCAACCAGTCGTTGTAGAGCAGCAGGTAGGACTGTGCTTCCTCGTGGCTGATCCGGCCGTCATGGTTGGCGTCTAGCTGTTCGAAGGACGGCTTGGGACCGTAATCCTGGGCCGGCGGCATGCCGGAATTCACGGTGATCGACGGGCCGATCTGTGCCGTGTGCACGTCGGTGAGCGAACCGTCCGCCGCGGGCATCGAACCCTGTTGCGCGACCGGCTGTGCCTGCTCTGCCGGTGCCATCGGCGCGGCGGGCGGCGCAGGCGGAACCGGTTGCGCCGGCATTGCGGGCTGCGCCGGAGGTGCCATGGATTGCGCGGGTGCCGGCGGCATGGCGGGCTGTGCGGGCGGCGGTGGCGGGGGAGGGGGCGGCGGGGCTTCCTGTGCCAGGGCCGTCGCCGCGAGCAGCGATGCCACGGTGAACGCGAGCACACGAGAACGGGGTTTCATTGGGGCTCTCCTTGATCATCCGGACGGGAGAAACAGCGGGCGGGCCGGGCCGCGCCGCGGCACGAGCATCCAGCCCGTTCAACTTAAGCAGCAGCCGATTAATCCCAGCGGAATGGCGCCGGCGCACTGGCGCCGCTGAACGCCTTGCAGTACGATCCGCGCGCTGAGTTAGCCGGGCCGCGGGGGATTGCGGCCCGATGGGGCTGGTTGCTGACCGTTGCAACGATCGCATCGCTGTCTTCACGCGCTAGTCAGTGCAACACAGCGCATCCGCGAGGGTGCGGTTTCATCCATCATCGAGTCGCAAGGAGTCAGTTATGTCGGATCGTCAGACCGGCACGGTCAAATGGTTCAACGATGCCAAGGGTTTCGGCTTCATCAGCCGCGAGAACGGCGAGGATGTGTTCGTGCACTTCCGCGCCATCCAGGGCACGGGCTTCAAGTCCCTGCAAGAAGGCCAGAAGGTCACCTTCACTGTGGTGAAGGGCCCCAAGGGTTTGCAAGCGGATGCAGTGCAGCCCGCCTGAGGCGTTATTTTTGCGATCGTCCTTGATCGCGAGAATCAAAAAGCGGACATTCTTGTCCGCACTTCTCGAAAAAGCCCCGGTTCCGCCGGGGCTTCTTTTTTGGTTTTTCGATCGCCCTGATTGCGAAAATCGAAAGGGACATCCTTTCCGCGCTTTTCAATGCATCAGGCTTCAACCTGGCACAAAATCCAATGCCAGCCCGTTGATGCAGTAACGCAAGCCGGTAGGCGGCGGACCGTCGTCGAACACGTGGCCGAGGTGCGAAGCGCAACGCCGGCAGCGTACTTCCGTGCGGACCATCATCAGGCTGGTGTCGGTGCCGGTGGTAATCGCGTTCGCCGTCAAGGGGCGCCAGAAGCTAGGCCAACCGGTGCCGGAATCGAACTTGTTCTTCGAAGAGAACAACGGCAGCGCGCAACCGGCGCAGCGATACGTGCCAGCCCGGTGTTCGTGATCCAGCGGACTGCTGAAGGGTGGCTCGGTCGCGGCTTGCCGCAGCACCGCGTAACGCTGTGGCCCGAGCCGCTTCCGCCATTGCGCATCGTCGAGCCTGAAAGTCGGCTTTGACGGCGGCAGCGTGACCGCGACGACATCCTGCGCGCGGGCCATCAGGGCCAATGTACCGGCTCCGACACCGGCGGCGCCGAGGATCAGAAAGCGGCGGCGGTCCATGCGGAAGCTCCGTTCATGCGATTTGTTGCTGGAGCAGACCGCCGCCGCATTGTGCTGCTTACATCAGCTCCCCGCGGTGGAAGGCGCAACCGGCGCGGCATTGCAGCTCTTGCCGTGCAGCGCATCCGTCAACAGCTTGCTCAACGCGCGACAACGCTGGTCCAGCGTCGGCCGTTTTGCGGGGTCGCTCGCGTCGCGCAACAAGCTGCTGCGCATCGCCTCGTAACGCGAATCGATCTGCTCCGGCGGATAGATGCCTGCGGCGCGGTGGCACGCCTTGTAGGTGGAAAGATATTGATCGCAGGAAGCAACACCCACCATTTCTCCGGGTGCCGCCGGTACCGCTTCGGGAGGCGCGGCTGTCGGCCTGGTTGCATGGCGCGGGATCATCGGCGCCGGTTTGGACTCGGGTGCAGCGGTGGTGGGCGGCGACGGTGATGGCGCCGCTTCGCGTTGCGGATGACCGGCACAGGCGGCCAACAACAGCGTGCCGACGATCGTCAGGCTCAGGATGGATCGCGTCTTGATGGACATCGTGGGTTCCCTCTCGCGATGGCGTGGCGATTGAATGCGTTTGCGCTCTGGCAAACGCGCAAACGCTCGCACGCGCCGGCGCAACGCGTGATGAACGAGACGGGGGAAGGTGGATCAGCGCGCGGCGCCGCTCTGCTTGCGCTGACCCAGTTCGTGCACGTTGGAGGTCGGCTTTGCGGCCGCACGGGCGTGCGCGGCCGCATGCAACTGCCGCACGCGCCGGCCACGGGTCAGCACCGCCTTGATCAAATGGCGCGGCAGGATCGGCTTGGTGAGGAAATCGTCGCCGCCTGCGGCCAGCGCTTCGAAGCGCGTTTCCGAGTCCTGATCTCCGGAGAGGAACACGATCGCCGCGCCGGCCGCTTCAGGTTGCGAGCGCAGCGCCGCCACGAGGCTCATGCCATCCATGTCGGGCATGTAGAGATCCACCAGCACGACTTCGGGCCGGAATTCGGAAAAATCCGCCAGCGCCTGCCGCGCGTCGGTGTGCAGGTGCGTCTCAACACCGGCGTGGCGCAGCACGCTTTCGCAGAACATCGCCTGGCTGCGGTCGTCGTCGATGATCATCGCGCGCAGCGGCGCGCTGTCGCGTTCGCGCAGCAGGCGCGCGGCGCGCTCGGCCAGTCGCGCGGGCTCGCCGTGGAATTCGACAACCGCATCCGCGCCGCCGCGCAGCGCGCGCATGCGCTGCTCCAGCGAGTTTTCACGCAGCAGGGCGGCAAACAACGGGCGCCCGGCGTCGCCGCCCAGGCTCAAGGCCGCGCGTTCCAGCCGTTGCAGGCCATCGAGGTGTGCCTGATCCACCAGAACGACATGCATGCCGTGTTCGGGCGGGCGGCACAATACGTCGTCCATGCTCGAACGCGCCGTCATCGCCACCTGGCGCTCGGCCAGGCGCAGGCTGAGCTCCGCCACCAGTTCGGAATCGTCACTGACGTACAGCAGATGCGCGAGTCGTGAGGGCTTGGCCACAGGGAGGGCGGTGGGTGCCGCCGCAGGTTCTACGGTTCCCGCCAGTGCGCCGCCCAGTCGCAGCAGCTTTTCGCGTTGGCCGGCATCGGGGCTGCGTCCGTCTTCGACGAACGAGCACAGATAAACCGAGAGTTCGACCGCGGCGCAGGCCAGTTCCGCATCGTGCAGGCCGTCGGCCGCGGAAGCGATGCGGTCCACATCGTCATGCAGTGCGGCCACTTCGGCCAGCGGCCAGCCGCGCTCCAGCATGGCGCGGAATTTCTGGTTCCATTCCGCGCCCCAGGCGTGGATCGCGTCGGCCGAGGCAGTGCGTGGATTTTCGATGGTGTTCATGCGGCGCTCCCCTGATCGCCTAGGAAATCACGGCCGCGACGCCTCGCCGCGGTCGCCGCAGGTGATGCAAGTGTCGCGCTGGATTTGCGCGGGGAATGCAACCTGCGTCACGAGTTTGCTTTTGGCTACAAAGATGCGCCCGGCTTGCGCCGCAGACGAAACGGCGCGATCGTGGGCAGCTCTTGTGAAAGTCCGGTCATGGATGACCGCTTCTTGATCCGGCGATCGCAATCCCGGGAGGCTTCCATGCTGCTGTTGCAGGGGCGCGAACACGATCTCGGCGGGTTCCATGTGCGTCGACTGTTGCCGCAGGTGCAGCGCCGCAGCGTTGGGCCGTTCGTTTTCTTCGACCACATGGGGCCGGCAAATTTCCCCGCGGGCATGGGCGTGGACGTACGGCCGCATCCGCACATCGGCCTGGCGACGGTGACCTGGCTGTTCGAGGGCGTGATGCGCCATCGCGACACGCTGGGCAGCGTGCGGGACATCCGTCCGGGTGCGGTGAACTGGATGACCGCCGGCCGCGGCATCGCGCATTCCGAACGCACGCCCATCGAGGCGCGCGTCGAGGGCGCGCCGTTGCACGGCATCCAGACCTGGGTAGCCCTGCCGATGGCCGACGAGGAAGCAGAACCGGCCTTTCATCACTTCGGTGCCGAATCGTTGCCGCGCATCGAAAACGACGGCGTAAATCTTGTGGTGGTGGCAGGCAATGCCGATGGCCTGCGCGCGCCGGTGCCCGTGTTTTCACCGACGCTCTATCTCGCGGGCGAGCTTCGCGCAGGCGCGGATTTCCGGTTGGACGACGAGCACGAAGAGCGCGCCGTGTACGTCGTCGATGGCGCGATCGAAATCGACCGAACGCGCATCGAAGCGCACACACTTGCAGTGCTGCCATCGAAAGGCGCCGTTTCGATGACCGCGCTCACCGAGACGCGCGTGGTAATCCTCGGCGGCGCAGCGCTGGATGCGCCGCGGCACCTGTGGTGGAACTTCGTCTCTTCATCGCGCGAGCGCATCGAGCAGGCCAAGCGCGACTGGCTGGATGGCCGCTTCGGGTTGATTCCCGGCGACGACCGGGAATTCATTCCTTCGCCGGAGCGCTGATCGATGGACGTGCGTTTCGCCAGCTTCCGCGAGTTCTATCCATTCTATCTGGGCGAACACGGCGACCGCCGTTGCCGCAGGCTGCATTTCATCGGTTCGCTGCTGGTGATCGCATCGGTCGCTGTCGCGATCGCCACGCGCACTGCCTGGTGGCTGGTGGGCGCCCCGCTGTTCGGATACGGCTGCGCCTGGATCGGACACTACGTCTTCGAGAAGAACCGTCCTGCAACCTTCACGCATCCGTTTTACAGCCTGGCCGGCGACTGGATGATGTTCGCCGACATCCTGCGCGGGAAAGTCCGTCTCTGATCCATGACTTCCGTCCCATCGCATTGCGTCCGGATCGGGTTCAACCTAGCCGGAAGATGCTGGTGCCGGACATTGATTCTTGCCTGGGGAGTATTGCAATGACTGCACGTACCGTGCTCGCACTCGCCCTGCTGTTGTGCGCGGGCAGCGCCTGTGCCGCGACCGCCGATGACCTGATCGCAAGGAACATCGCCGCGCGAGGCGGCGCCGACAAGCTCGCCGCGATCAAGACACTGAAGATGCAGGGACAGCTCGTCGCCGGAGGCGGTTTCAAACTGGCCTACGCGGAATTGCTGAAACGGCCCGACAAGATCCGCGAAGAGGCCAGCGTGCAGGGTCTGACCCAGGTGCAGGCCTGGGACGGCCAGCGCGGCTGGAGCATCCAGCCGTTCGGCGGCCGCAAGGATCCGATCCCGATGTCGGCGGATGATGCCAGGGAACTGGCCGAAGGCGCCGATATCGACGGTGCATGGATCAATGCGGCGGCCAAGGGCAACACGGTGGCCTATCTGGGCACCGAGGACGTGGACGGTACCAACGCGCACAAGCTGCAGGTGCAATTGAAGGACGGCAACACGCTGGTCGTCTACCTCGACCCGGACGCATACCTGCCCATCCGCGAAATCGCGCGCCGCACGGTGCGTGGCACGCAGCAGGTAACGCAGACCGATTTCGGCGATTACGAACAAGTCAACGGCGTGTACTTCCCGTTCGCCATCACCACCGGTCCCAAAGGCGGTACGCCCGATCAGATGATGCAGATCACCATCAGCAAGGCGGAAGCGAACGTGCCGGTGGAGGACGCCATTTTCGTCTTTCCTGAAAAGAAGGTTGCCGCGGGCGGTGCTGTAACCGTGACTGGACAGGGGAGCAAGTGACATGAAGCGCAATCTAGTTCGCAACTCACTTGCATGGGCAATTTCGTTGGGCTCGCTCGCGTTCGGAGCACAAGCGGCGACCACGGCTGCGTTCGACAGCGGCGCGATTTCGGGCCTGAACGCGCGCAACATCGGTTCGGCCGCGATGAGCGGTCGCATCGCCGCGGTGGCGGCGGTGCCGGAGAAGAGCGGCAAGACGACGATCTACGTCGGTGCGGCATCCGGCGGCGTGTGGAAATCCACCGACAACGGCACCACGTTCAAACCGGTATTCGACAAGCAGCCGGTACAGTCCATCGGAGCGATTGCGATCGACCCCAATCACCACGACACGGTCTGGGTCGGTACCGGCGAATCGTGGATGCGCAATTCGGTGTCGGTTGGCAACGGCGTTTACAAGACCACCGATGGCGGTGAGACCTGGACCTATCTCGGCCTGCCCAATTCAGAGCACGTGGCGAAGATCGCGATCGATCCGCACGACGGCAACACGGCATATGCCTGCGTGCCGGGAAAGCTCTGGGGCGATTCGTCCGACCGCGGCCTGTACAAAACCTCCGACGGCGGCCATTCGTGGACGCTGGTGCTCAAGGCCAGGAATCTTTCGACCGGTTGCTCCGGCTTGAGCATGGATGCGAAAAATCCGAATGTGCTGTTCGCGGCCATGTGGGATTTCCGCCGCAAGGGCTGGACATTCCGTTCGGGCGGACCTTCACCGGATGCGTCTTCGGCAAGCGGCTTGTTCCGCTCCGATGATGGCGGGAAGAGCTGGACCGAAGTCACGCCGGATGCCAACAAGGGCTTCCCGAAAAAACCCTACGGCCGCATTGCGGTGACGATCGCACCATCGAATCCGCAGATCGTGTACGCGATGGTGGAATCGCCCGATTCGGCGCTCTATCGCAGCGACGATGGCGGCAAGACCTGGAGCGAGCGCGACAAGAGCCAGAACATGGTCTGGCGGCCGTTCTATTTCGCCAATCTCATCATCGATCCGACCGATCCGGATCGACTGTTCAAGCCCGATCTCACGCTGATCCAGAGCACCGATGGCGGCAAGAGCTTCAGCGAATCCGGCGGCGGCGCGCACGGCGATTTCCACGACATCTGGATCGATCCGCAGGATCCGAAGTACGTGATCGCCGGCGACGACGGCGGGCTGTGGTTCTCGCACGACGGCGGCAACAAGTGGTGGAAGGCCAACAACCTGCCGGTGTCGCAGTTCTACCACGTGAGCGTGGACGACGACGATCCGTATCACGTTTACGGCGGACTGCAGGACAACAGCGACTGGGTGGGCGATTCGGAGTATCCGGGCGGCATCACCAACAGCCGCTGGGAAAACATGTTCGGCGGCGACGGCTTCTGGATGTTCGCCGATCCCTCCGACAAGGACTATCTCTATGCCGAGTCGCAGGGCGGTTTCATCGGACGGATCAACCGGCACACGCACCAGATACAACTGATCCAGCCGCAGGCCGGGTACAAGGAGAAGCTGCGCTACAACTGGAACACGCCGATCGCGCTGTCGCCGAACGACAAGAACACGCTCTATATCGGAGCGCAGTTCCTGTTCAAGTCGAACGACCACGGCAAGACCTGGGCGCGCATCTCGCCGGATCTCACCACCAACAATCCGGAAGAGCAGAAGCAGGAGGAGTCCGGCGGCGTCACCGTGGACAATTCCTACGCCGAGATGCACGACACGATCTATTCGATCAGCGAATCGCCCAAACAGGCCGGGCTCATCTGGGTCGGCACCGATGACGGCAACATCCAGTTGACGCGCGACGGCGGCAAGAACTGGAGCAACCTCGTCGGCAATATCCGTGGCCTGCCAAAAGGCGAATGGGTGTCGTGGGTGCAGGCCAGTCCGGTCGACGCGGGCACCGCTTTCGTCGCTTTCGACCGCCATTCCTTCGGCGACATGAAGCCGTACATCTACGAGACCACCGATTACGGCAAGTCGTGGAGGCCGCTGGTGACGCCGAACGACGACAAGGGCGTGCGCGGGTTCGCGCACGTGATCAAGCAGGACGCCGTGGATCCGCAACTGCTGTTCGCGGGCACCGAATTCGGCCTGTGGATTTCGCCCGATGGCGGCGCGCACTGGGCGCAGTTCAAGGGCAGCGACTTTCCGGATGTACCGGTGCGTGACCTGGTGGTGCACCCGCGCACCAACGACCTGGTGGTCGCCACGCACGGCCGCGGCATCTGGATCATCGACGACATCACTCCGTTGCGCGCGCTGACGCCGCAGGTGTTGAACAGCGACGCGACCTTCCTGCCGACGCGTCCGGTGGTTCAGCGCATCCAGGCGTTCGGCGGATGGTCGGAAGGCGACGCGTCCTTCAGCGGCCCCAATCCGCCCGATGGTGCGGTGATCACGTATTACCAGAAGGGCAGACATCTGTTCGGCAAGTTGAAACTGGAGATCTACGATTCCAATGGCAAGCTGATCGACACGCTGCCAGGCAGCGTGCGACGCGGCATCAATCGCGTCACCTGGGACATGCGCGTGCCACCGCCGCGGGTTCCGCCCGCCGCGCAGGTCGCATTCAATTCCGCGCAGGGTCCGCGCGTCGTGCCCGGCGTGTACACAGTGAAACTGGTGAAGGGCGACAAGACCTACGAGGAAAAACTCGATATCGGCCTGGATCCGCGTGATCCGTTCACGCTTGCCGACCGCAAGGCGCAGTTCGATGCGGCGAGGAAGGTGAGCGACCTGTTCGGCCGCATGACCGATCTCGATTACCGGGTCGTCGCGGTGCGCGACGGTGCAAGGGCGCGTGCTGCAGAAGCGAAGGACGATCCGGCATTGCAGAAGCAGTTGGACGCGCTGGCCGGCAAGGCTGACGACGTCCGCAAGCAGATCGTGGCGACCAAGGAAGGCGGCGCGATCACCGGCGAGGAACGCGAGCGAGAGTATCTGGACGATGTATATGGCGCGATCACCGGGTACGAGGGCGCACCCACGGACTACCAGCTTGCGCGCGTGGACGCCCTCGCACGCGAGGTGGGCGATACCGCGAGAGAGTTCGATGCCGTTCGCAACGGCGATCTCGCCAAGGCCAACGCCGCATTGAAAGCCAAAGGCATGCAGGAGATCGCCGTTCCTGACAAGGCGCCGTCGGACAGCGGCGGC
>DASXWZ010000147.1:0-7056 GCA_036503375.1 Rhodanobacteraceae bacterium
GAAGGCTTCGATTCGGGCCTGGCGGCGCAGACGCTGCTGGGGGTCACCGGCTCGGGCAAGACCTTCACCATCGCCAACGTGGTGCAGGCGGTGCAGAAACCGACCTTGGTGCTGGCGCCCAACAAGACGCTGGCCGCGCAGTTGTACGGCGAGTTCAGGTCATTCTTTCCGAACAACGCGGTCGAATACTTCGTCAGCTACTACGACTATTACCAGCCGGAAGCCTATGTGCCTTCCAGCGATACCTACATCGAAAAGGATTCCTCGCTCAACGAACATATCGAGCAGATGCGGCTGGCGGCGACCAAGGCACTGCTTTCGCGTCGCGACTCGCTGATCGTCGGCACCGTGTCGGCGATCTACGGTCTCGGCAATCCGGAAGATTACCTGTCGTTGCGGCTGATCCTGTCGGTCGGCGAGCGCATCGGCCAGCGCGAACTGATCCGCCATCTCACCGAATTGCAATACACGCGCAACGAAATGGAGTTGCATCGCGGCACCTACCGCGTACGTGGCGAATGCATCGACGTGTTTCCCGCCGAGAACGAGACCGAAGCGCTGCGCATCGAGTTGTTCGATGGTGACGTGGAATCGCTGGCGCTGTTCGATCCGCTGACCGGCGAAACCGTCCGCAAGATCCCGCGCTACACGGTCTATCCGCGCACGCATTACGCCAGCACGCGCCAGTCTGTATTGAACGCGATCGAGACGATCAAGCTGGAACTGACCGACTGGCTGGAACACCTGCGCCGCGAGAACAAGCTGGTCGAGGCGCAGCGACTGGAGCAACGCACGCGCTACGACCTGGAAATGCTGAGCGAGATCGGCTTCTGCTCCGGCATCGAAAATTATTCGCGGCACCTCACACGCCGCCAGGCCGGCGAACCGCCGCCGACGTTGTTCGACTATCTGCCGCCCGACGCATTGCTGGTCGTGGACGAATCGCACGTCACCGTGCCGCAGCTCGGCAGCATGTACAAAGGCGATCGTTCGCGCAAGGAAACGCTGGTCGAATTCGGCTTTCGCCTGCCGAGCGCACTCGACAATCGGCCGCTGCGTTTCGAGGAATGGGAAGCGCGCGAACCGCGCACCATCTTCGTGTCGGCCACGCCGCGCGCATACGAATTGCAGAAGTCCGGCGGCAGCGTAGTCGAACTGGTCGTGCGGCCGACCGGGCTGGTCGATCCGGAAGTGGAAGTGCGGCCCGCGCGCAGCCAGGTGGACGACGTGCTGGGCGAGATCAAGCAGCGCGTCGCGCTGGGCGACCGCGTGCTGGTCACCACGCTTACCAAACGCATGGCCGAGAACCTCACCGATTTCCTGCACGAGCACGGCATCAAGGTGCGCTACCTCCATTCGGACATCGAAACCGTGGAGCGCGTGGAAATCATCCGCGACCTGCGTCTGGGGAAATTCGACGTGCTGGTGGGCATCAACCTGCTGCGCGAAGGCCTGGACATGCCGGAAGTGTCACTGGTCGCGATCCTCGACGCCGACAAGGAAGGATTTTTGAGATCGATCGGTTCGCTGATCCAGACCATCGGCCGCGCCGCGCGCAACCTGCGCGGCAAGGCGATCCTTTACGCCGACACCGTCACCAACTCGATGCAGGCCGCGATCGACGAAACCGATCGTCGTCGGGCCAAGCAGGTCGAATACAACATCGAGCACGGCATCACGCCGAAATCGGTGCAGAAGAAAATCGCCGACATCATGGAAGGAGCGCGCGAACCCGCGCCCGCCCGGTCACGCACGCGCTCCCGCGGCGAGCCGCAACGCATGGTGGCGGAGGAAGCCGCGAGCTACGCCCACCTCGACGCGCACTCTGCCGCAGCACTGATCAAGAAACTGGAAGCGCAGATGTACAGGCACGCGCAAAACCTGGAGTTCGAAGACGCCGCCCGCCTGCGCGACGAGATCAAGCGGGTGCGGGAAAGTGCGTTGATGCAGTGATCGCTATCGATCCACCTTCGCGCTGCTCCGCATTGCCATTGCGGCACCCAGCAGGCCGGGATTCGGGTGCGTGATCACCTGCACGGCGATGCGCTGCATGTAGGGCGCGTACGGGCCTTTGTCAATGAAGTACTGCATGAAACCGCTGGTGCGGAAATAGTCGAGGAAATGCAGCACGATGCCGCCGGCGATCAGCAGAGTGCGCGCGCCGTGCAGCATCGCCACGTCGCCGGCCACGCTGCCGAAACTCCTGCAGAAGCGATCGAGCGCGCGTTTCGCGTCCACATCGCGTCCGCGCAGCGCCGCGTCCACGATCTCCTTGGGCGTGCGCACACCGGTTTGCGGCGCGGGCAGCGCAACGGGTTGCACGCCGCGCAGGGCGGCGTCGATGCGCGACAAGCCCTGGCCGCTCAGCAGCAGCTCGTTGTACACGCGCTGGTGGCGTGCAGCGATCCAGCGCACGATCCCGCGCTCCTCGTCGTCGGTCGCGGCGAACGTCGCATGGCCGCCCTCGGTTTCCACTACGCGCCAGCCCGCTTCCTGCGGACCGACCAGCAGGCCGACGCCCAAACCCGTGCCCGGGCCGATCAGCGTGACCGGACCTTGCAACTCTTCGGAGACTTCACCCGCCATCGGCACGCGCAGCGAGGCATCGAGCCGCGGCGCGGCCCATCCGATTGCCCCGAAATCATTGATCAATTCAAGTTGTTCGAGCGAAAGCGCGCGTTGCAGTTCGCTGCGCTTGAATGACCAGGCACGGTTGGCGAAGGTGATCTGGTCGCCGGTGATCGGCGCTGCCACCGCCAGCGTCGCGCACTTCGGTTCGGCGCCGGTTTGCCGCAGATATTCCTGTGCGGCTTCGCGCAGCGTGGCAAAACGATCATCGCCGAAGGTATGCTCGTCGAGGATCTGCGCTTCCGGTGCGGACAGATACGTCAGCGCGAAACGCGCATTGGTGCCGCCGATGTCGCCGATCAGGCCGATCTGATCCATGCGCGTCGCCATCCAGGGAGTTTGCAGAGGATAACGTCAAAGAAAAACGGCGAGCAAAGGCTCGCCGTCCTGTCGTGTGTCGTGGTGGGCGCAACAGGGATCGAACCTGTGACCCCTACCATGTCAAGGTAGTGCTCTACCGCTGAGCTATGCGCCCACGATGGGTCGCAAACTATAGCGTGATCATGGCCGCCGCTCAATTTCCCGGCCCGATCGCGAAGGCACGCCTTGATGCAGGTCAAGGAATTTTCACCGTTCGTTGGGTAGCTTTCCAGGGGTTTCGGGTGATCGATCCGCTGCGCGGGAGCATCGCATGTCTCACACCCAGGTTCGCGATCAATATTCCGAAGCATTGCCGGCAATGGCGCGCACGGCGCTGCGGGTCGCCTTCGGCCTGATCTGGGTGGCCAATGCCGCGTTTACCTGGACGTCGGAATTCGCGATCCATTACGTCGGCTACCTGCACAATGCCGCTCAGGGGCAGCCCGGCTGGTCGGCGTGGTGGTTCGATTCCTGGATCTGGCTGGTCACGCCGCACGCGCCGTTGTTCGTCTGGCTGACCCGCATCATCGAGACGGCGCTCGCGGCGGCATTGGTGCTCGGGTTCGCGCGCAAGACGGTATACGCGCTGGGTGCGCTTTTCAGCCTGCTGATCTGGAGTACGGCCGAAGGCTTCGGCGGTCCGTACACGGTTGGCGCCACCAACATGGGCGCCGGCATCATTTACGTGCTGGTGTTCATCGCGTTGATCGCCATCAGCCGCACGGGACCCAGTCCCTACAGCCTCGACTACTACATCGAGCAGACCTGGCCACGCTGGCGACTCATCTCCGAATGGCGCAGCGACACGCTGCAGGCCATGGCGCGTCCCGTTTCCTGGCGCGTGCAGGCGCCGGCCCTGCTCGGCATCGCCCTGCTGGTGTTCTTCCTCGTCGCCGGATTGCACAGCAGCCTGCACGTGAGGCCGCCAACGCCCACCGCCGCAGCGGCCGCGGTGTCTCCGCTGTCGCTCGCATCGAGCGAGCCGATCGCCAAGGCGCGCGATGCGACATTGCCGTCTCTGGCCGCGGGGCCAGATGTGGCGGTCAACATCACAGCGACGGACCACGCCGTCGAGATCGCCAGCGGCGTGCAATACCAGGCCTGGACGTTCGACAACAGCGTGCCTGGTCCCACCATCCATGTGCGCCAAGGCCAGACGGTCAACGTGACCTTCACCAACAAGGGCACGATGCAGCATTCGCTGGACTTCCACGCCGCGATGACGCCGCCGAGCCTGCACTACGTGGACCTGATGCCAGGCAAATCCGTCACGTACTCGTTTGTCGCGCGCGTGCCGGGCGCGTTCGTCTATCACTGCGGCACGCCGCCGGTGCTGTTGCACATCGGCAATGGCATGTACGGTGCGTTGATCGTGGATCCCGCCACGCCACTGCCGCTCGCGTCCGAGAGCGACGTGCGGGTGCAGGGGGAGTGGTACACGCAGCAGGTCTCGGGAAAGTTGATGGGTGCCGATTACCAGAAGATGCTCGACGGGCGGCCGGATGAAGTCGTCTTCAACGGTGCCGCGTTCCAGTACCGCGATCATCCCTTGCCTGTAACGCCCGGCAAGCGTGTCCGGATTTATCTGGTGAACGCCGGGCCGAGCCTGTGGAGCGCCTTCCACGTGATCGGCGCGATCTTCGACAAGATCTATCCGGATGGCGACGCCGCGCACGCCTTGAGCGGCGTTTCCACCTATACGGTCGCGCCGGGCGAAGGTGCGGTCTTCGACCTGGTGATTCCGGAGCCGGGCAAGTACCCCTTCGTGGATCACGCCATGTCGCATGCGGTGATCGGCGCGGTCGGCGTGCTCGCGGTGGGCGTTCCGGCGGAGACCCCGGCCGGAGCGACGCCGGCGGCTGCCGCGGCTGCACCCGCGGCGACCACTGCACCTGTTGCGGCTGCGCCGGCAGCGGCATCGGCCGCGGCGGCCGGCCCCTACAAGTTCGATGCCGTGCGCGGGGATTCGCTTTATGCGGCGAATTGCTCGGCCTGCCATCAGGCCACCGGCACGGGATTGCCGGGCGCGTTTCCACCGCTGAAGGCCGATCCGGTGGTGTTGAATCCGGATCCGTCGAAACAGATCTCCACCATCCTGCACGGCTTGCACGGCGAGAACGTCGGCGGCGCGGTCTATCAGACGCCGATGCCGCCCTTCGCCGGCACGCTGAGCGACACCGACATCGCGGACATCGTCAATCACGAGCGTTCCTCCTGGGGCAACCAGGGCAAGCCGATCACGGCGGACCAGGTGAAAGCGGCGCGGTCGAAGGGGCCGGCGCAGTAGCAGGTGGCCGCCAGAACCCGCCGGTTCGCGTTGACGTGCCGGCGGTGCCGCGCTAATTTCGCCGACTCGATCGTCTGCTGAAAGGTGGCGCACGAAAACGTGCGGCCGAGCGTGCGACATGGAGACTACGATCTTCTGAATTCGACCGACCGCGCGGCACCCGAAAGGACGCCTCGTGCGTCTTTTTTTGTGCCGTTATTTTTGTCCGCCGTCCGGGCGGACCGCGCCTGGCGATAACGCGCAATGAACACTCGTCGATGAACATGGCAGACCAGTAAGCGGCCATCCGCGGCCCGCACTTTTCGACAACGGCACGCTCCGAATACAGAGCAGAATCCCATGATCACGATTACGCTTCCCGACAACAGCACGAAATCTTTCGATTCGCCGCCGACGCTGCACGACGTCGCCGCATCGATCGGTGCAGGCCTCGCCAAGGCCGCGCTTGCCGGCAAGATCGACGGCGAGCTGGTGGATCTCTCGCGCAGCGTGGACCACGACGCGCGCGTGGAAATCGTCACCGAGAAATCGCCGGAAGCATTGGAAGTGATCCGCCATTCCACGGCGCACCTGCTCGCGCAGGCGGTGCAGCGGCTGCATCCGGGCACGCAGGTGACGATCGGACCGGAGATCGAGAACGGCTTCTACTACGACTTCGCGCGCAAGGAGCCGTTCAAGCCCGAAGACCTGCCGGCGATCGAGGCCGAGATGAAGAAGATCGCCGCCGAAGCGCTGCCGGTCACGCGCAGCGTGAAATCGCGCGACGAGGCGACGAAGTTCTTCCGCGACATGGGCGAGGAATACAAGGCGCGGATCATCGAATCGATCCCCGCCGACGAAGCCCTGTCGCTCTACACGCAGGGCGAGTTCACCGATTTGTGCCGCGGACCACATGTGCCGGATACCGGCAAATTGAAAGCCTTCAGGTTGATGAAGGTCGCCGGCGCGTACTGGCGCGGTGATTCGAACAACGAGATGCTTTCGCGCATCTACGGCACGGCGTGGCTGAACGACAAGGATCTCAAGGCCTACCTCACGCAACTGGAGGAAGCCGAGAAGCGCGATCACCGCAAGATCGGCAAGCAGCTCGATCTTTTCCATCAGCAGGAAGAAGCGCCGGGCATGGTGTTCTGGCACCCCAACGGCTGGATCATCTGGCAGCAGGTCGAGCAATACATGCGCCGCGTGTACCGCGAATCGGGTTATCAGGAAGTGCGTTGCCCCTCGATCCTGGACGTGTCGCTGTGGAAGAAATCCGGCCACTGGGACAACTACAAGGACAACATGTTCTTCACCGAATCGGAAAAGCGCACCTACGCGGTGAAGCCGATGAATTGCCCGGGCCACGTGCAGGTGTACAACGATGGTTTGCATAGCTACCGCGATCTGCCGATCCGCTATGGCGAGTTCGGTTCCTGCACGCGTAACGAACCTTCCGGTGCGCTGCACGGGATCATGCGCGTGCGCGCCTTCACCCAGGACGACGGCCACATCTTCTGCACCGAGGAACAGATCGAGTCGGAAGTCACCGCTTTCCACGAACAGGCGCTGGCGGTGTATCGCGATTTCGGGTTCACCGACGTTGCGATCAAGCTGGCGCTCCGGCCGGAGCCGCGGCTGGGTTCGGACGAAGTCTGGGACAAGGCCGAGAACGCGCTGCGCGCCGCGCTGCGCGCGGCCGGCGTCGAGTGGCAGGAGCTGCCGGGCGAGGGCGCGTTTTACGGGCCGAAGATCGAGTACCACCTGCGGGACGCGATCGGCCGCACCTGGCAGCTCGGCAC
>DASXWZ010000148.1:0-4396 GCA_036503375.1 Rhodanobacteraceae bacterium
CGCGGCCGGCATCGCGGCGGATGCGCAACTGGCCGCGATGCGGGCGGCCCGGCCCGGCCGCGGCGAATACGAAGTTGAAGCGGCGTTGCTGCACGCGATGCGCACGCGCGGCGCGGTGCCCTCCTATCCCCCGATCGTCGCCGGCGGCGCGAACGCCTGCGTCATGCACTACCAGGACAACCGCGCACGCTTGCAGCGTGGCGACCTGTTGCTGGTGGATGCCGGCGCGGAAGTGGAATGCTACGCCTCCGACATCACGCGAACCTGGCCGGTGGGCGGCAAGTTCTCGCGCGAACAGCGCGCGTTGTACGAAGTCGTGCTGGAAGCGCAAGGCGCGGCAATCGATGCGGTGCGCGTCGGCGCACCCTGGGACGCCGCGCACCACGCCGCCACCGTGGTGATCACCGAAGGCCTGTGCGCGCTGAAGCTGCTGCGTGGGTCGGCGCACGCGGCGCTACGATCGGGCGCGTACCGGAAGTTCTTTCCGCACAAAACCGGTCACTGGATCGGACTCGACGTACACGATGTCGGCGACTACCACGTCGACGGCGAGCCGCGCCTGCTGGAAGCAGGCATGGCACTCACGGTGGAGCCGGGTCTCTACATCGCCCCGGACGACACCTCCGTGCCGGCGTGCTGGCGCGGAATCGGCGTGCGCATCGAGGACGACGTGATCGTTGCGGCGCGCGGGCCCGAGGTATTGACGGCGCAGGTGCCGAAGGCCGCGAAGGAGCTGGAAGCGTTGTGCGCGTAGCGCCACACAAGGAGGAAATCATGCACCACAGCAGACTGTGCAGCATCATCATCGATTGCCAAACCGATGATCTGGAAACCGCGGCGAAGTTCTGGTCGCAGGCGCTGGGCCGTCCGTACAAGCCCGACAACGACGCCAAGTACATCGACATCCAGACCCACGACGACGAACCGATCGTGATGGTGCAGCGCGTGCAACACGAGAGCCGCGTGCACCTGGACATCGAGAGCGACGACATCGAGGCCGAGGTGCGTCGGCTGGAAGCGCTCGGCGCCAGACGCATCGAGGCGATCAAGACCTGGGTGGTGATGGAAGCGCCGACCGGCCAGCGCTTCTGCGTGATCCGTCCGCAACGCGGCGGCAAGGTCGGGCCGCATGCGAATGCGTGGGAGTGATCGGGACTCGGGACTCGGACTCGGGACTCGGGACTCGGGACTCGGGACTCGGAGAGTTTGCAAATCTGTCGTCATTCCGGGGCCGTTCGCAGCTCCATCGCGAACGGAACCCGGAATCCAGCTCTTCGGCTGCGACAACAGAACAAGGTTCCGGCTCGCTCACCGCTCACTGCACCACTCACCACCCACTCCTGATCTGCTAACTTGCCCCCGCCGATTCGGTGCACGAGAGACACGATCATGGCGAATGCGGGTTCTTTCTGGATCAGGTGGTCGCCGCTCCTGCTGAGCCTGCTGCGCATCGTCGCGGCGTTCCTCTACATGCAGCACGGCGCGCAGAAGCTGTTCGGCTTTCCCGGCGCGGGCGGCCATGCCACCGTGCAACTGTTCTCGCTGATGGGACTGGCCGGTGTGCTGGAGCTGTTCGGCGGCGGGCTGCTGCTGCTCGGCCTGTTCACTCGGCCGATCGCCTTCATTCTTTCGGGCGAAATGGCGTTCGCCTATTTCATGGCGCACTACCCCGCCAACCACGTCTGGCCGATCCTCAACCATGGCAACGAGGCGGTGCTGTTCTGTTTTCTCTTCCTCTATCTCTCCTCGGCCGGCGGCGGCGCGCTGAGCCTGGATCGTGCGATCCGGCGCGCGTGAGCACATGTTGATGCGCTGAACGCTCGCGGCATCGCTCGCGTCGGCAGGATTGCGCGCAACGCGCGATAATCGGCGGCGCTGTTCCGCCGGACGGCCGTCTCCACCGCATCGAAGGAATCGATCATGACCGAAGCGCTGCTGCTCTCGCGCCTCCAATTCGGGTTCGTGATTTCCTTCCACATCCTCTTTCCTGCCTTCACCATCGGGCTGGCGAGCTGGTTGGTTTTCCTGGAGGCTCTCTGGCTGCACAAACGCGAGGAGCGCGTGCGGGACCTGTATTTCTTCTGGATGAAGATCTTCTCGGTGTCGTTCGGCGTCGGTGTGGTCACGGGTATCGTGATGAGCTTCCAGTTCGGCACCAACTGGGCGGGATTTTCCTCGGCCGCCGGCAACGTGGTCGGGCCGCTGCTGAACTACGAGGTGCTGACCGCGTTCTTCATGGAAGCTACGTTCCTGGGCGTGATGCTGTTCGGCTGGCAGCGCGTCGGCCACCGCACGCACTTCTTCGCGACCTGCATGGTCGCCCTGGGCACGCTGATCTCGACCTTCTGGATCATCAGCGCCAACAGCTGGATGCAGACGCCGGCCGGCTACGAATTGCGCGATGGCGTGTTCTATCCGGTGGACTGGCTGAAGATCATCTTCAATCCATCGTTTCCGTACCGGCTGACGCACATGGTGCTGGCGGCGTTTCTCACCACCGCGTTCGTGATCGGTGGCATCTCCGCGTTTTATCTGTCGCGCGGCAAGTTTCCGGAGAAGGCGAAGATCTGCCTGCGTTGCGCCCTGATCTTCGTCTCGATCGTGGCGCCGCTGCAGATCATCGCCGGAGACATGTCCGGGCTGGAAGTCGGGCGCTACCAGCCGGCCAAGCTTGCAGCACTGGAAGCACACTGGGAGACCAGTTCCAACGTGCCGTTCAACGTGTTCGCGATCCCCGACGAGAACGCGCAGGGCAACGATTACGCCTGGCAGATCCCGCACCTGGGCAGCCTGATCCTGACGCACTCGTGGAGTGGCGAGGTGAAAGGCCTGCGCGATTTTCCGCGCGACCAGCAGCCGCCGGTGGCGATCCCGTTCTTCGCCTTCCGCATCATGGTGGCGATCGGCGTGCTGATGCTGCTGATCTCCTGGTATGGCCTGTGGAAACTGAAACGCGGCACCGCATTCGACTCGCGCTGGTACCTGCGCGCGTGGATGGCGATGACGCCTTCGGGTTTCATCGCGCTGGTGCTGGGCTGGTGGGTGGCCGAAGTCGGCCGCCAGCCGTGGGTGGTGTACGGCGTGCTGCGCACCGCAGATGCCGTGAGCCCGAACATCACTCCGGGAAGCGTGCTCGGTTCGCTGATCACCTACATCGTCACCTATCTGCTGCTGTTCGGTTTCGCGACGTGGTATTTGATCAAGATGCTGCGTACCGGGCCGGTTCCCGCGCCCGCGCGCGCGCGCACCATTCCCACTGCGGCGCGTCCGCTCTCGCTGGGTGATGAAGAGATGGGAGAACGGCCGTGAGCGCCGCCGAAGTGCTGCCCGTGATCTGGTACTTCATCATTGGCTTTGCGGTGATGATGTACGTGTTGCTGGATGGTTTCGTGCTCGGCATCGGAATACTGACGCCGTTCGCCGATCACGACGATCAGCGTGACCTGATGATGAACACCGCCGCGCCGATCTGGGACGGCAACGAAACCTGGCTGGTGATGGGTGGCGCGGGTTTGCTGGCCGCGTTTCCGAAAGCCTACGCGATCGTGCTGTCGGCCTTGTACCTGCCGATCCTGTGCATGCTGATCGCGCTGATCTTCCGCGGCGTGGCTTTCGAATTCCGCTTCAAGGCGCAGCGCTCGCGCTGGGTGTGGGGCGTGGCCTTCGCGGCGGGTTCGCTGGTCTGTGCCTTCATGCAGGGCCTGATCCTGGGCGCGCTGATCGAAGGCATGCCGCTGACCGGCGGAAAATACGTGCACGCCCAGGCGTTCGCCTGGTTCTCGCCGTTCTCGATGATGACCGGTGTGGCGGTGGTGTTCGGCTACGCGCTGCTGGGCGCGACCTGGCTGATATTGAAAACCGAGGGCCGCGTGCAACGCATCGCCTTCGACCTCACGCGCCCGCTGATGCTGGCGGTGATCGCGTTCATGCTGCTGGTGAGCGCGTGGTTGCCGTTCGTCAATTCGCATTTGATGGATCGCTGGTTCACCTGGCCGAATTTCTGGTATCTGTGCCCGGTGCCGATCCTCACCGTAATCAATGCGGCGGCGCTGTGGACGGCGGTGATCCGCAATCGCGAGGTCGCGCCCTTCGTGCTGTCGCTGTGTTTCTTCCTCCTCGGCTTCATCGGCCTGGTGATCGGCATCTGGCCCAACATCGTGCCGCCCTCGCTCACCATCTGGCAGGCGGCCTCCGCGCCCAGTTCGCAATTGTTCGTGATGATCGGCGCATTCATCATGATTCCCGCGGTTCTGGGCTACACCGCGTATTCCTACAGCGTGTTCCGGGGCAAGATCGCGGCGGACGCGGGATATCACTAGAAGGCGGACGCGTTTCACGGTCCTTCGGCAACCCCGGATGCCCGGACACGAAATTTCGCTTATAGTCCGCCCATGGG
>DASXWZ010000149.1:0-10150 GCA_036503375.1 Rhodanobacteraceae bacterium
CCAGTACCTGGATCATCACCGGCCCGGACACCATGAATTCGACCAGCGGTTTGAAGAACGGACGCTCGCGATGTACCGCGTAAAAGCCTTCCGCTTCGGATCGCGACAACTGTTTCATTTTCGCTGCCACGATTTTCAATCCGGCCTTCTCGAAACGCGAGTAGATTTCACCGATCGCGTTCTTCGCGACGGCGTCGGGTTTGACAATGGACAAGGTGCGCTCGAGCGCCATGCGATCCTCAGCGTATGGTGGTGGTTTGCGATCGTGAACCTTCGCCCCTGCCGCCTCGTTTCCCTTGCGAAGGGTAAAGCCAAACATGCGGCCAAATGCGGAGTTAGCTCACAAAATACCCGTTGATTCTAGAGCATGCGACGCGTCGATGACAGTCCGCCGGGAGCGTTTGACCGGCACACTACTGCCACCTAGACTTCAAACGATTGTTTGAGAATTTCGTCGGTCCAGGACGAAGATCAAAAGGCAGGCCCGAGCCCCCGGCACGGAGGGCGGCTCCGGCCACTCATGGAAGCTCATGGCCGAACTGCGGTTCTCCACCAAGCAGCGCATCCTCGGGGCAGCCGAGGATCTGTTCGCCCGGCGCGGTTTCGCTGGTGCCTCGCTGCGCCAAGTGACCGCAGCCGCCAAGGTCAACCTCGCAGCAGTCAACTACCACTTCGGCTCCAAGGATCGGTTGATCGAGGAAGTGTTCCGGCGCCGGCTGGATGAATTGAACGCCGGCCGGTTGAGGGCCTTGAAACAAGCCCTGGCCAAACCGGAGCCGAAGCTCGAGGACGTGCTGGCCGCCTTCATCAAACCCGCGCTGGAGCTTTCGCTGGATCGCGAGGGCGGTTCGGCCTTCGTGCGCGTGCTGGCCCGCGCCTATGCCGAACATAACGAACGCCTGCGTAAATTCCTCTCCGACAACTACGGCCACGTGCTCAGGGAATTCGCCACCGCCTTCGCCAGGCAATTGCCGCAACTGGGCAAGGAGGAACTGTACTGGCGGCTGGACATCGTCGCCGGCGCCCTCACCTACGCCATGGCGGACTTCGGCGTGATCAAGCGGCGCAGCGGTCAGTCCGAGCGCGAATTCCGCGAACGCGCCGCCGATCACCTCGTCCGCTTCGCGGCGGCGGGGCTGAAAGAAGGGAGCGAGCGGTGAATGTGAGCGGTGCGCGGAAAGGCGATCACTCCTGCTCTTCCCGCTCTTTGCTCCCACTGGTGCTCACGGTCGATCAGCATGACTATTCCTGGGAATGAGAAGCGATGTCTGAAAAATTGAACATCCGCAAAGCCGCCGTTCTCGGCGCCGGTGTGATGGGTGCGCAGATCGCCGCCCAACTCACCAATGCCGGGGTTGAAACCGTGCTGTTCGATCTCGCCGCGAAAGAGGGGCCGAAGAACGGCATCGCGCTCAAGGCGATCGCGAACCTGGGCAAACTCTCGCCCGCGCCGTTGGCGCTGAAATCACTGGGCGCATCGATCATTCCCGCGGATTACGATGAAAACCTGGATGCTCTGAAAGGCTGCGACCTGGTGATCGAAGCGATCGCCGAGCGGATGGACTGGAAGCTGGATCTGTACAAAAAGATCGCGCCGCACTTGCCGGCGCACGCGATCGTGGCCTCCAACACCTCGGGCCTTTCGATCAACACGCTGGCCGACGCACTGCCGGAACAACTGCGTCACCGCTTCTGCGGCGTGCACTTCTTCAATCCGCCGCGCTACATGCATCTGGTCGAACTGATCCCCGGCAAGTCGACCGATCCCGCAGTGCTGCAAGGGCTCGAGGCATTCCTCACCACCGCGCTCGGCAAGGGCGTGGTGGTTGCCAGGGACACACCGAACTTCATCGGCAACCGCATCGGCGTGTTCTCGATCCTGGCCGCGATGCACCACACCGCGCAGTTCGGGTTCGGCTTTGACACCGTCGACGCTCTGACCGGCCCTGCGATCGGCCGTCCGAAGTCCGCCACCTATCGCACGGCCGACGTGGTGGGGCTCGACACTATGGCGCACGTCATCAGCACCATGGCAGACACGCTGCCGAACGATCCGTGGCACGCGCACTTCAAGTCGCCGGCCTGGCTCTCGGCCTTGATCGAAAAAGGCGCGCTGGGACAGAAAACCGGCGCGGGCGTGTATCGCAAGTCCGGCAAGGACATCCTCGTTCTCGATCTCGCAAAGCGGGATTACCGGTCTTCCGAGCAGAAGGCATCGGATGAAGTCAGCGCGATCCTCGCGATCAAGAATCCGGCCGAGCAGTTCGCCAAGCTGCGCGCATCGAGCGATCCGCAGGCGCAATTCCTGTGGGCGAGCTTCCGCGACCTGTTCCATTACAGCGCGTACCACCTGGCAGACATCGCCGAAACCGCGCGCGACGTGGACTTTGCCATTCGCTGGGGCTACGGCTGGAAGCTCGGCCCGTTCGAAACCTGGCAGGCGGCCGGATGGCAGCAGGTCTCGCAATGGATCGAGGAAGACATCGAGGCCGGCAAGGCGATGAGCCACGCGCCGCTGCCAGCCTGGGTAATGGATGGCCGCAAAGGCGTTTATACGCCTGAAGGCGCTTGGTCGCCGCGTGCGAACAAGGCCCTGCCTCGCTCGACCGCGCCGGTCTACAAGCGGCAATTGTTCCCCGATCCGCTGATCGGCGAGAAGTTCGACTTGGGGCAAACCGTCTGGGAGAACGACGGCGTACGGCTGTGGACATTGGGTGGCGACGACATCGGCATCGTCTCGTTCAAGACCAAGATGAATACGGTCAATGACTTCGTGCTGGATGGCCTGCAGCGCGCGGTCGAGGAAAGCGAGAAGCAACTCAAGGCGATGGTGATCTGGCAGGTCAGCGACAAGGCCTTTTCGGCAGGCGCCGATCTAAAAGGGGCGCTGGGCCTGCTGAAGGAAGGCAAGGTCGCGCAACTGGAAGCGATGATCGCCAACTTCCAGCGCACCAGCATGCGCATGAAGCACTCGCTGGTGCCGGTGGTGGCTGCGGTTCGCGGACTGTGCCTTGGCGGCGGCTGCGAATTCCAGATGCACTCGGCACGCACGGTCGCCGCACTGGAAAGCTACATCGGCCTGGTCGAGGCCGGGGTGGGACTGCTGCCGGCCGGCGGCGGCTTGAAGGAAATCGCCGAGCGCTGCGCACGTGCATCGCTGACCGATGACCCGTTCGATCAGATCAGGAAGTACTTCGAAACCGTGGCGATGGCGAAGGCTTCCACCAGCGCGCTGGAAGCCAAGGAACTGGGCCTGCTGCGCGAGTCGGACATCGTCGTATTCAACGCCTTCGAGCTGCTGTACGTGGCGAAGAAAGTGGCGTCGTCGTTGGCGGATTCCGGCTGGCGCCCGCCCCTGCCCGCGCGCGCGATTGCCGTCGCCGGCGACGTCGGCACGGCCACGATCAAGGCGCAACTGGTCAACATGCGCGCGGGGAATTTCATCTCCGATCACGACATGGAAATCGCCACGCGCATCGCCGACGTCCTGTGCGGCGGACAGATCGAGCGCGGTTCGAGAGTGGATGCGCGCTGGCTGCTCGACCTGGAGCGCCATCACTTCATCGAGCTGGCGCAGATGTCGAAGACGCAGGAACGCATCGCGCACACGATGACGACGGGGAAACCGCTGCGCAATTGACGCCGGGACGGCGTCATCCCGGACGCTATGGATGAGCGCTGATCCCGACCCCTTCAAAGACACTGGATTCCCGCTTTCGCGGGAATGACGACGAAAGAGACATTCCAATGACCAAACAAATCCAGGACGCCTACATCGTCGCCGCGTTGCGCACACCCGTGGGCAAGGCGCCGCGCGGCGTGTTCCGCAACACGCGTCCGGATGACCTGCTGGCGCACGTGCTGCGCGAAGTGCTGGATCAGTGCGCGGCAGTCGATCCCGCCCGCATCGGCGACGTGGTGATCGGCTGCGCGATGCCGGAGGCGGAGCAAGGCATGAACGTGGCGCGCATCGGCTCGCTGCTCGCGGGCATTCCCGACAGCGTGCCGGCGATGACGCTCAACCGTTTCTGTTCCTCCGGCGTACAGGCCGTTGCCACGGCGGCTGATCGTATCCGCATGGGCGATGCCGACCTGATGCTGGCCGGCGGCACCGAATCGATGAGCATGGTGCCGATGATGGGCCACAAGGTCGCAATGAACCCGGCAATCTTCACCGACGAGAACATCGGAATCGCCTACGGGATGGGCATCACCGCCGAAAACGTCGCGTCCGAATGGAAGATAACGCGCGAGCAACAGGATGCATTCGCGTTGCAGAGCCACCAGCGCTCCATCGCAGCGCAGGATCGCGGCGACTTCAGCGACGAGATCGCGCCCTATCCGCTGGATGATCGCTATCCCGACTTGACAACGCGCGGCGTGATCGAGGACAAGCGCCTGATCGCCGCAGACGAAGGCCCTCGTCGCGATACCAGCGCCGAAGCATTGGCGAAATTGCGGCCCGTATTCAAAGTCAACGGCAGCGTCACCGCCGGCAATTCCTCGCAGACGTCCGATGGCGCCGGCGCGGTGATGCTGGCCAGCGAGCAAGCGATCAAGGATTACGGCCTGACTCCGCTGGCGCGCTTCGTCGGCTATTCGGTGGCCGGCGTGCCGCCGCGCATCATGGGCATCGGTCCGAAGGAAGCGATCCCCAAGGCATTGAAACAAACCGGCATCAAGCAGGACGATCTCGACTGGATCGAGTTGAACGAGGCCTTCGCCGCGCAGTCTCTGGCCGTCATCAGGGACCTCGGTCTCGATCCCGTGAAAGTGAATCCACTGGGCGGCGCGATCGCCCTGGGCCACCCGCTCGGTGCCACCGGCGCGATACGCGTCGCAACGCTGGTGCACGGCTTGCGCCGTCGCAAACAGAAATACGGCATGGTGACGATGTGCATCGGCACGGGAATGGGCGCTGCGGGAATCTTCGAAGCGTTGTGAGACAAATCAGTCCGCGAAGGAACGCAAACAAACGCGCATAGAAAGTTCTTGGCTTTCGCTTGCGTTTTTTGCCTTCTTTTTCGGACTGCCCTGCTTTTCAGACGATCAGCATCAGCACGAAAATGCCGAGCATGGTGAACGAGATCGCCAGCTTGGCTATCGTGCCGAACAGCAGTCCGACCCACGTTGCAACACCCACGCGCGTGGATTGCGAAACCCCGCTGCCGCTCATGAACTGACCGGTCAGCGCGCCGATGAACGGTCCCAGGATCAATCCCGGGATTCCGAAGAAGATCCCCACGATCGCACCGAGAAACGCGCCCCACTGCGCGCGTTTGCTGGCGCCGACGCGTTTGGCTCCGAGCGCGCCGGCGATGAAATCCAGCGCGATGGAAATCGCGGCGAGCACGCCCAGGAGGATCAGCGTCGCCGCGCCGACGCGGGCGAAGTGACCGGCCCACGCGGCCAGCAACATGCCGGCATACATGATGGGCACGCCCGGCAGAATGGGCAGCACCGTGCCGGCCAGTCCGATGAGGATCAGAATGCAGGCGATGACGTACCAGAGAAGGGTGAGGTCCACGCCTGCAGGATAGCCGGATCGCGCCGGCGAACCGGCGCAATCCGCAGGCGCAAACCTGGTGAGTCACCCTGCCATCGCTACGCCCGAACCGCCCATCTCCTTGGGCAAATCCCGGAGCTTGGCAATGCCGTCGGCGATGGGCAGCACGGTTTCCTGATAGTGCACGTGCACGCCGGGCTGGAAATCGAAATCCTCGATCACCGCCGCGTACACATCGACCAGTCCCCAGTGCGGATGATCGGTCAATACGTGACCACCGCATTGCTTGCACCATTGGCGCGTGCTGGTCGGTGTTTTCGCATAGCTGCCAAGTTGGTCTTCGCCTTTGCTGACACGCACCGCATCCTTCGGCCAAAGGCTGAATGCATTCACGGGTCCTGCCGACCAGCGCCGGCAGGAATCGCAATGGCAATATCCCATTGCGGCGGGGGAACCTTCCAGTTCCACTTCGACGGCGCCGCAGAAGCAACGCGCGGTATGTGAGCTCATCTGGGTTGTCCTTGGGGTTGTGCAGCCGGGCGTTTCGCGTGCGGCCGCGGCCACGGGCAGATCATCGGCACTTTTTCGCGATATTGGCGATAGCTGTCGCCATGCTCCGAAACCAGGTCCCGCTCCTCGAACTGGATGGCGAGGAGGATATATCCGGTCGTGGCAATGGCGAACAGTAAGTGCCCGGAACTCATCCTCGGGGTTGCCCAGAACGCGATCACGAATCCCAGGTAGAGCGGATGGCGGATCACCCGGTAATACACGTGATCCTTGAACTCGGGTGACGCATAGACCTTTCCCGGCATCGCCGCCCACACCTGGCGCAAGCCGAACAGGTCGAAATGATCGATCACGAAGGTGCTGGACAGCACCAGCAGCCAGCCCAGCGCGGCGAGTCCATAAAGCAGGTACGCTGTCCAGGGTGCCTGCACGTTCCAGATGATGCCCGGCAGCGGCCGCCACTGCCAGAACAGCAGCACCAGCGCACCACTGGCCAGCAATACGAAAGTGCTGCGCTCGACCGCGACAGGCAGCCAGCTCGTCAGCCAGCGCTTGAAACCACGCCGCGCCATGCCGCTGTGCTGCACGGCGAAGATGCCCAGCAGGATCGCGTCGATCACCAGCGCCTGGAACGAGCCGCCCGCGGCGAACCCGCGATCGACCGTATGCGGCACGAACGGCAGGTCCATGACGAACGCGATCGCGTACAGGAACGTCACGAAGAAAATCAGATAGCACATCAAACCGTACAGCAACGCCAGAAACCCGCGCATGACACTTTCCTCCTCGACGGCCGTGCGGGTACAAGCCCGCTCGCAGTAGCGGCCGCAAGAGGAAGAACACCCTCCGGGTGGAAATCGCGACAGGAATGCGGCGCGCCGGCCGGAAGTGCCGCGCCGGGCGCGGCTCGACAACGCGGGCGAACCGCTCACAAGGGATGGCAGTAGCGTTCTCTTTCGCCCTCCGGCGCACGCAGCCGTGACTCGATGTAATACCCCACCATGCCCGCGGCGCGATCGCGGTCGGACTGCGGTATGAACGCTACGGCATCCTTCATCCAGCCGTCGATGCAGCCCTGACGTGATTTTGTGGAGGCCGAGCAATCGAGCAGATCGTCGTAAGCGTGCCGCCAGTCCAGGAACTGCCGCTGCGTCATCGGCTCGCCGTGCCCGGGAATCAGGGTCTTGAAATGGGTCGCGGCGATCTCGTCCAGCGCGCGCCGCCATCCTTCGGGACAAGCGGTGTCCAGGAAAGGCACCATGGCGACCACCAGGTCGCCGGCGATCAACAGATCGCCATCATGGATCCAGACATCGCCTTCCGTCGCCGCGAAATGCGCAAGATGGACGTCGAGTGCCAAGCCGGCGATCGTCAGGACGCCGCTGCCGGTAATCGGGCGCGTGGGACGCAAGGCGGAGGGCTGATCGACCCGCGCGATGTCGAGGCGGATGTCTTCGGCTTGTTGCGGCGTGGCCTTTCCGGAAGCGAGGTATTGCTCGCCGTCTCTCCTGCTCTTCGGGAAAAAACCCTTCAGCGCGCCATCGATGGCGGTGCTCGCATAGACCTGTGCATCCGGATAGGCCTTCAACAGCGTCGCGTTGCCGCCGGTGTGGTCGAGATGCCAGTGCGAGTTGATGATCGCGACGATCGGCTTCTTCGCCGCGCGTGCGTACGCGAGAATCTTCTCCTGGTGTTCCGGATGTCGGCCGGTGTCCACCACGATCAGGCCATCGGGCGCGTCGAGAACGACGGTGTTGCCGTCCGGTTCGGCGCCGGCGGGCATGCCGCCGGGAATCAGGGTGTAACGTGGTTGGGGCGCGGCACAGATCGCGCCGGACACTGCGAGCAAAACCATCAGTGCGAAAACCAGCCGCATGTGCGCGATCATCGTGTTCTCCTCCGCTGCCTGTCGCTCGTGCGAACCGCCGCGCGTACTCATCCTTCGATCATTTCCTTGAATCGATCCTTCCCCTCCAGCCACCAGTAGTTCGCCTGCGCGGCGAGATAGCCGAACGGGCGGAAGGTCCGATTCAGACCGTAGCGCGCGAATTCGCGCCAGCCCTCGTCGCCGTGCGCGAGCGCATCCGCCAGCAGTTCGCCGGCCGCGCAGGTCGGCGCCGCGCCGTGGCCGCCGAAGGCCTGCATCCACCACAGCCCGTCATCGCGCGTGCCGAGCTGGGGCATCTGGTGACGCGCGTAGCTCATCAGGCCCGACCAAGCGTAATCGATGCGCACGCCTTTCAATTGCGGGAACACGCGCAGCAAATCGCGCATCAGCAACTTCTGCACCGCGCGCGGCTGGAGATCGCGGACCGAAATGCGTCCGCCCCACAGCAGACGGGTGTCAGGCAGGGCGCGGTAATAATCGAACGCGAAACGCGTGTCGTAAATCGCGGCGCGCGTATGCAGGCATTCGCTCATTCGCTCGCCAAGTGGCTCGGTCACCATCACATAGGTGGCGATCGGCAGTACGGCGCGATCGATCTCGCGTTTCAGATGCGCGAGATATCCGCCGCAGGCGAGCACCACGATCGGAGCACGTACCTCGCCTGCACCGGTGCGGATGCGCCAGCCGGCTCCGTCGCGGTGCAGGCGGTGCACGCGGCTCTGCTCGTGGATACGGACCCCCTGTTCGGCGGCAGCGCGCGCCAGTCCGGTGATGTAGTTCAGGGGATGAAGGTGCAACGCATTGCGCTCGAACAGCGCATCGAAATAGCGCTCGCTGAGGATCGCTTCGCGCACGCGCTCCTGCGGCCACCACTCCCATTGCACGCCATAGCTGTCCGCCAGCAGCCGCTGTCGCTGGCGCAGAACCTCCGGATCGCGGAACCAGTTGGCCCAGATCACGCCGGCGTCGGCCATCTCGCAATCGATCGCGTAGCCCGCGACGCGCGAGCGCACCAGATTGACCGCATCCACGGTGCGTGCGTACAACGCGCGCGCGCGTTCCTGGCCCAGTTGATCCAGCAGCGATTGTTCGCCCAGCGAGTAGCCTGCGAACACGAAGCCGCCGTTGCGGCCCGAAGCGCCATGGCCGATGATTTCGCTTTCCAGCAGCACCACGTCCTTGACGCCGCGCTCGGCCAGGCCCAGCGCGAGATTCACCCCGGCATAGCCGCCGCCGGCGATCACGATGCGCGCTTCGGCCACACCGCTCAGCGGCGCGAAGGGTTCGCGCGGGTTGGCGGTGGCGCGATAGTAGATTTGCTCGAGGGTGGTCACGGCGCGCGGAGCATAGCGCACGCGCCCGGCGTCCAGCCCCTGCGGAAAGTCAGACGCGCGCCAGCGCCTGCTCCAGGTCCGCGATCAACACGTCCGGATCTTCCAGTCCGATCGACAACCGGATCAGATGCGGGGGCGCCGCGTCCGGTTGCCCGTCCTGCACCGGCGTGGCCGGCGGCAGGAACGCCGCGGTCGGACAGGCCAGCGATTCGTACCCGCCCCAGGAGACGCTCAGCAGGAAGCGCTGAAGCGCATCGCAGAGCCGCTCGACCGCGCTGGTGTCGGTGCAACGCGGCGCGAACGCCAGCAATCCGCCCGGCGCGTGCATCTGCTCCAGCACGAGCGCATGTTGCGGATGGGAAGTCAGATGCGGATACCACACGCGTTCCACTTTCGGATGCGCGGCCAGCCACTGCGCGATCTTCAATGCGCTGCTTCCACTCCGCTCCACGCGCAGGCGTAACGTGCGCAGCCCGCGCAACATCAGCCACGCATCGTGCGGCGAAGGCGCCGCCCCGAAGGTCATGAACGGTCCCTTGAATACGTCGCGCAGGATGGTTTGCGGGCCGCACAGCACGCCCGCGACGACATCGCTGTGGCCATTGAGATATTTGGTCGCCGAATGTGCGACCAGATCGATGCCGAGCGCGATGGGCGACTGATTCAGCGGGCTGGAATAACTGTTGTCGCACAGCGTGCGGATGCCGCGCGCTTTCGCCAGTTGCGCAACCGCGGCCAGATCCTGCAACTCGAAAGTGAGCGAATTGGGCGATTCCAGCACGATCAGCCTGGTCGCCGTTTCCAGCGCATCTTCGATATTGGCGACATCGGTGCCATCCACGAAGGACGCGCGCACCCCGAAACGCGGCAGCAGGTTCGCCAGCAGCTTGTGCGTCCAGCTGTACGGCTTGT
>DASXWZ010000150.1:0-2943 GCA_036503375.1 Rhodanobacteraceae bacterium
TTTCTATCTCAATCTCGGCGTCTACGATTTACAGAACATGATCGAAGAACATGACCGGAACTATCCCGTCCGCTTCGAGTACGGTCGTCCTGAAAAAGGACACAGCTGGCACCTCAAGGACTGGGCCGGGACGGTGCGGGAAATGGCCGAACACATCCGCGCCACGGCGCCGAAGGATGCCGACGTGGCGCAATGGAACTACTAGGGCCTGTGCCCTGAAGGAGGAATCATCATGTCCGCAACACTGCGACGACTGCTGGTCGGCACCTGGTTGGTGACATTGAGCGCAGCCGTGCTTGCGCTGGGCTGGACACGCGCGGAATCGAAAACCGATTCCGCGGATTTCGGAACGATCAACGCTGAGCGCATCAACATCGTCGAACCCGGCGGCAAATACCGGCTGGTGCTCGCGAACCAGGCGCGCTTCCCCGGCAACATCATGGGCGGCAAGGAATACGCGCATGCACAACGCGGCGGCGGCATGCTGTTCTTCAACGACGAAGGCGATGAGGTCGGCGGCTTGACCACCGGCAGCGAGAAGACCGCAAATGGATACGGCGCGTCTTCCGGCATCATGTTCGACCAGTACAAGCAGGATCAGATCGTCGGCATGACCTACGACGACGAGAATGGCAAACGCGCGGCGGGCTTGCGGATCTGGGACCGCCCCGATACTTCGCTGATCCCGCTGCTGGAGATGAACAATCGCGCGACGCTGGCGAAGTCGGAAAAGGAACGCAAAGCCCTGCGCGAGCAGATGCTGGCGTACGCGAAGGCGCACGGCGGCGTGGGTGCAAGCCGCATGTTCGTCGGCAAGCAAGACAAGAATGCGGTGGTCGTGCTGAACGATCCGCAAGGCCATCCGCGTCTGGAGCTGAAAGTCGACGACACGGGGCAGGCGAGCATTACCTTCCTGGACGACAAGGGCAAGGTCGTCCGGCGCATTTCGCAGAGTGCCGGCACCTCACCCTGAGGCGCGCGTTCGCCTTCTCGTTTGCGGCCAGACAAGGAGATCGTGATGAAGCATTTCCGGGCAGCGCTCGCGATTCTCCTGGCGTGCATGACTGGTATCGCCTCGCCATCGACGCGCCATGATGACAACGTGGCTGCGGATCTGAGCGTTCCGCGGCTGCATCCCGATTATCGGATTCTCGCCAACGGCGCCAGGCTTTATGCGCTGCGAGATTCCACGGCTTCCACCGTCCAGATCGACGTCTGGTATGGGGTGGGTTATCGCGATGATCCGGTGGGTCGCAGCGGCTTTGCCCATCTGTTCGAACACCTGATGTTCAAGCAGACCCGCAACCTTCCTGAAAGCGTCAAGGAATTCATCCTCAAGCGCGGCGGTGCGGCCAATGCCTCGACGCTATTCGATTACACCGTCTATACCAACACCGCACCCGCCAACGAACTGCAGACGATGCTGTGGCTGGAGGGTGAACGGCTCAGGAACCTGGTGGTCGATCAGAAGAACCTTGCGTCCGAACGTGGGGTGGTGGAGGAGGAACTGCGGCAACGCATCCAGTCCGATCCGTATGGCCGCATTCTGTACTCGCTGATTCCCGCATACAGCTTCGTGGACCATCCGTACGCACGACCCATCGGCGGCAGCTTCGCCGATCTGGATTCCGCCACGCTTGCAGACGTGCGGGCGTTTCACGAGGCGTACTACCGGCCGGACAACGCGATTTTCGTCGTGGTCGGCAACTTCGATCCCGCGAAGCTCGATCAATGGGCCGATTCCTACATCGGCAGCATTCCGCGTCCAACGACGCCGATTCCACGGGTCGATGAGAAGATGAAGCCGCTGAAGGCGCCGGTTTCGGTCGATGCGTACGCGCCCAACGTGCCGTTGCCGGCAGTGGTATTCGACTGGCATTCCCCGGCGGCGAGCGATCCGCACGATGTCGCGGCACTGGCGTTGATCGAGGCGATCCTCACGCGCGGTCCTTCTTCGCGGCTGAACCGCATTCTCGTGCACGACCGGCAGCTCGCCACCAGGATCACCGACTACAACTTCAAGACGAAAGATGGTTTCCCATTTGCCCTCGTGGCGACGCTCGCAAAAGGCATAAATATCAGCCAGGGCGAGGCCGCTCTTTCCGGCCAGATTGCGGATCTGCGGGATCACCCAGTCAGCGCCGAGGAATTGCGCGTTGCGAAAAATGGATTGCTGGGGGATGCGCTCACGGCCCGCGAAACCGTGGACGGCCGGGCTTGGGACATCGGAGAGGGAGCGTTCCTTACCGGAAACGCGGGTGCGGCGGACGACCAGTTGGCCCTGATCCAGGCGATGACCGCCGCGGACGTGCAAGCCGGTGCGCGCAAGTGGCTGGGCGATCAGCAGCGGGTCACGATCCGATACCTCGACGACTCCCAACGTCCGGCTGGCTACAAGCAGTCCCCGGGGGCAGACACGAGCCGCCTCGGCACACGTAGTCCACCCGCCTCCGGCAAGCCGATCACCATCGCTGCAAGGGGTGAGCGCGTCGCGCCGCCGCCGCCGGACAACGCGACGCCTGAACGGATCATTCCGGCCGTCGTCGAGCATCGCCTGGCCAACGGCCTGCGCGTGGTCACCGTGAAATCGAGCGACATACCCTTGACGACGCTGGCGTTCTCCACCGCCGGAGGCGAGGGCTTCGATCCCCGCGGACAGGAAGGATTGGCGGACATGACGGCGGCGCTGCTGCTGCGTGGCACGGCGAAGCTTGGCCCCGACGAGATTGCCGCAAATGTCGCCATGCTGGGCGGCTCGATATCGGCCAATGCCGAAGCCGACGCAATGACGGTCAAGCTGACCGTGCCCAGCGCCAACGCGGACGCGGCAGCGAAGCTGCTTGGAGACATCGTGTTTCAGCCCGCGTTCGTCGCGAGAGAGGTGGAAAACGAACGCAAGCAGGAGCTCGATGCGCTGGCGATCGCCAGCCGCGAACCCCTGCA
>DASXWZ010000151.1:0-2046 GCA_036503375.1 Rhodanobacteraceae bacterium
CTGATCGGCGAACAGTACAAGGGCAAGCAGGCGTTGCTCGAACCCAACGCGCATGCGCTCGATCTCGGACGCGAGTATGCCTCGCAGAATCTGCAACCGATTGGCCTGAAGGTCGAACGCCGCGACAACGTCGGCGACCGCATCTTCGTGGACGGCAACAGCGCGGCCGCGCTGGGCATGGTGTATGGCGGTGCGACCGTGTGCGCGTGGTACCCGATCACTCCATCCTCGTCACTGGCCGAGGCTTTCCAGAAGTATTGCGCGAAGTTGCGCGTCGATCCGGCAACCGGCAAGCACCGCTACGCGATCGTGCAGGCCGAGGACGAGATCGCCTCGATCGGTATCGTGACCGGCGCGGGCTGGAACGGCGCGCGCGCCTTCACCGCCACGGCCGGCCCGGGTATTTCGCTGATGAACGAGTTCATCGGGCTGGCGTATTTCGCCGAGATCCCGGTGACGATCGTTGACGTGCAGCGCGGCGGGCCGTCCACCGGCATGCCCACGCGCACGCAGCAGTCGGACGTGCTGCTGTGCGCGCACGCTTCGCACGGCGACACCAATCACGTGCTGCTGTTTCCCGAAGACCCGCACGAGTGCTTCGAGTTTGCCGCGACCGCGCTGGATATGGCCGACCGCCTGCAGACGCCGGTGTTCGTGATGAGCGATCTCGACATCGGCATGAACCACCGGCTGTGCAAACCCTTCGCGTGGGACGACGCGCGCCGCTATGACCGCGGCAAGGTGCTGAGCGCGGAGCAACTGCAAGCGGGCGTGCCGTTTGGCCGCTATCGCGACGTGGACAGCGATGGCATTCCGTATCGCACCTATCCCGGCACGCATCCCACGCGCGGCAGTTTCCTGACCCGCGGCACCAGCAAGAACGCGGACGCCAAGTATTCGGAAAAGGGCGAGGACTACGTCGAGAACATGCAGCGGCTGCAGCGCAAGTTCGAGACGGCGAAGGCGCTGCTGCCGCAGCCGGTCGTGCATGGCGCAAAGACCAAGGCCGCGCACGGTGTGATTTACTTCGGCTCGACGTCGCCGGCGATGGCCGAGGCGGTTTCGATATTGGAGAACGCCGGCCTGCATCTGGACACGCTGCGCGTGCGCGCCTATCCGTTTGCGGATTCGATCAAGGATTTCGTGCTGGCGCACGAGCACGTGTTCGTGGTCGAACAGAACCGCGACGCGCAATTGCGCACACTGCTGTTCGAACAGTTCGACCTCGATCCGGCGCGAGTGATCCCGATCCTGCACTACGACGGCACGCCGATCACCGCGCGCTTCATTTCCGCCGCGATCGGCACGCAGATCCGCGTGGCGAATGTGTTGCCGTTGAGGGATGACAAGGTGGCTTAGCTTTTCCTTCTCCCTTCGGGAGAAGGTGGCGCGAAGCGCCGGATGAGGGTTCGGCACTTCGCGAAGGTCAACATCGATGCGGCTCTAATATGACAAATCTTCCGAACCCTCACCCCAACCCCTCTCCCGAAGGGAGAGGGGCTAAAAGCGGTGCTCCAAAATGACCTACCTCGCCAAACCCAGACTGCACCATCCCTCACTGACAAAGAACCGCGTCGGCTACACGCGCCGCGACTACGAAGGCGCGGTGTCCACGCTGTGCGCGGGCTGCGGGCACGATTCGATTTCCGCGGCCATCATCCAGGCCTGCTGGGAACTGGACATCGAGCCGCACCGCGTGGCCAAGCTTTCCGGCATCGGTTGCAGTTCCAAGACGCCCACCTATTTCCTCTCCGCCTCGCACGGCTTCAACACCGTCCACGGACGCATGCCCTCGGTGCTGACCGGCGCCAATCTCGCCAACCGCGAGGTGCTGTATCTGGGCGTGTCGGGCGACGGCGATTCCGCGTCCATCGGCATCGGCCAGTTCGTGCACGCGATCCGCCGCGGCGTGGACATGGTTTACATCGTCGAGAACAACGGCGTGTACGGTCTGACCAAGGGCCAGTTCTCGGCTACCGCCGACACCGGCTCGAAATCCAAGACGGGCGCGGTCAATACCGATGCGCCGGTGGACATGGTCGGCCT
>DASXWZ010000152.1:0-3674 GCA_036503375.1 Rhodanobacteraceae bacterium
CCTGCCGTCGTGCGATCGTGCATCGTGCTTTGCTAAAGTCCGCCCATGGACTCGCAGGCGATCTCGGCCACCACCTTGCGGATCATCCTCGCCGTCGTCGGCGCGCTGGTGCTGCTGGCCATTTATTTCTTCGGTCGTCCGCGCAGCGAACAGGGCAGGCGCGTGCTGTTCCGGCGCGGCGGCGCGCGCGTCGAGCCGGTGATCGGCGATGACGTCGATCCTGAGATCGCCGCACCGGAACCGCGCCAGGGCGAGCTCGAGGTCGGCGTCGCCGAGGAACTGCGCAAACTGGGCGATACGGTCGCGGCTTCGCGTCAGCGAGCGTCCACGCCTTCGCGCCCGCTGCCCGGGAAGCGTCCGTCCGAGCTGCCGGTCGAGCGTATCGTCACGTTGTATGTCATTGCGCGCGGCAACGCGCATTTTTCCGGCAGTGATGTCGCCGTCGCGGCGGAGAAGGCCGGGCTGCAGTTCGGCGACATGCAGATCTTCCACCGTCCGCTCGACGGCAAGCCGGAAGCCGGACCGATTTTCTCGATGGCCAACATGGTCAAGCCCGGAACGTTCGACATGAGCCGCATCGAGGAATTGCAAACGCCGGGTTTGAGTTTCTTCATGACCTTGCCCGGCCCGCTGTCCGCGCTGGACGCGTGGGATGCGATGCTGCCTGCCGCGCAGCGCATGGCCGAGCTGCTGGGCGGCAACGTGCTGGACGAGGAGCGCAACGCGCTCGGTCGGCAGCGCATCGCGGTGCTGCGCGACGAATTGCGTTCGTGGGATCGCAAGCACGAAGGGCCGGAGATCCAGATGCGCCCCAGGCGCTGATCGCATCGTCATGGCGTATCCCGGTCCTTCGTTCCGCGAACAGAGCGTCGAAGTGCTGCACGCCGCGATCCGCGGGATCGCGTTCGGTACGCTGATCACGCATGCGGGCGGCGACTTCGCGGTCAGCCACCTGCCATTCGAACTCGATGCGCACCCCGAACCCGACGGCACGCTGCTGGGCCACATCGCGCGCTACAACCCGCAGTGGCGCGATGTCGATGATGCAGGAATTCCTGCGCTCGCGATCTTCCAGGGGCCGCACGCCTACGTCTCGCCGTCGTGGTATCCGGGCAAGCGCGCCGATCCGCGCCAGGTGCCGACCTGGGATTACCTCGCGGTGCACGCGCGCGGAACGCTGCGCATATTCCACGATGAAGATCGCTTGTACGATCTGCTGCGACGGTTGGTCGAGCGCAACGAAGCTTCACGCCCGGAGCCGTGGAAGATCACCGATGCACCCGAGGATTATCTGCGCGAGCAGATGCGCTACATCGTCGGGCTGGAATTGCGCATCGAGAAACTGGAAGGCCGCTACAAGCTCAGCCAGAACCGCGACGCCGCGGATCAGGAAGGCGCGCGCGCCGGATTGGCGTCAGGCAACGAACGCGAGCGTGCGGTGGCGGAGGCGATCGCGAAGACCCAAATGGACCGCGGACTAACACCATCCCCATCCCGTCCTTCCCCTTGAAGGGGAAGGAGACAAGCGCGCCAGCTTTTGCCCTCCCCTTCAAGGGCGAAGCAGCGCGTTTGCGAACCGCAGGTTCGCGCGCTGCTGAGCGCCCGGAGCAGGAGCGCAGGGCAGGGTTGCTGGCGAGAACAGATGTTCGAGCCCGCAACGGGTTGGGTGGGGATGGTGCTGTGCGCATGCCGCCGCACGATGGAGCGCTATTGCTCCGCTTCCAGTTTGCGCACCAGCTCGATGTACTTCTGACGCGCTTCCTCGGCGGACATGCCGCGCAGCTGCGCCCAGGCCTCGTACTTGGCGGTGCCCACGAAATCGAAGAAACCGGGTTTCGGACCGCAGACGTCGCCCTGCGAGCCCTGCTTGTAGAGCGCGTAAAGCTTCAGCAGGGTGTCGTTGTCCGGACGTTTCGAAAGCTGCTTGACGTCGGCGGCAGCCTGGTCGAATTCCGTACTCAGCTCGGGCATCGCGGCCGATCTATTGCCGGGTGGTGGTCTTGCTGGCGCGCTTGCGGGTGGTATTGCGCGCGCGCACTTCGCTGGTCAACTCGTCCAGACGCGTGTTCAATTGCTGGATGTCTTCGTGCGTGGGCATCTGCATGCGCCGCATGGCGCGCGCGATGCGTTCGTCGAAAGCCTGCTCGATCTTGCCGAATGCCTCGCTGGTGCGCTGGCGCGCGGTTTCGATCCACGGCCCGGTCTTGCGTTGCGCTTCCTCGAATTGCGCCTGCGTGTAGGCGCGGGTTTTCTCCTGGGTGCGCGCGCCTTCCTCGACCAGCGTTTCGAAGAAACGGCCGCCTTCCTTCTGCGCTTTCGCGAAAGCGCCCAGGCCGGCGAGCCAGATCTGCTGCGCGGAATCGACCATCGCGCGGCCGAACGCACGTGTCTGCTCGGAATCCTTCTTCCCGGAGTTCGCCGGGCCTTTCGACTGATCGCTCATCTCAAAACTCCTTTCGATTCCAGCGCGTCGATTGAACGATACGCTGATCCCGCGGCAAATTCACGCGAGCTCCGCCGCTCGCGCGAAAGGCGATCGCCATTCGATGGGGCCGGACAGCGGGGCCAGTTCGCGCCATTCTCGCAGGAAATCCGTGCGCGGCAACGCGATCGCGCCCATGCGCAGCAGGTGCGGATTGGGCACCTGTGCGTCCACCATCGGAAAGTTCCAGCGGTGCAGTGTCCGGCAGAGCGCGACCAGCGCAACCTTGGATGCATCGTCGGCGCGCGAGAACATCGATTCCGCACTGAAGGCGTGACCGATCGAAACGCCATAGATGCCGCCGATCAATTCCGCTTCGTCCCAAACTTCCAGCGAATGCGCGTGCCCGAGATGGTGCAGGCTCGTATAGGCCTCGATCATCTCCGGCGTGATCCATGTGCCGGGATCGTCGTCGCGCGGCGCGGCGCAGGCGTGCATCACCTCGACGAACGCACGGTCGATGCTGAGCGTCCAGGGCGAACGGCGCAATGTGCGCCGGAATCGTCGCGAAACGTGGACGGCATCGGTGCGGAACACGCAGCGCGGATCGGGCGACCACCACAGCAGCGGATCGCCATGCCCGAACCATGGGAAAATCCCTTGCGCGTAGGCTGCCAGCAGGCGTGCGGGCGAGAGATCGCCACCGAAAGCGAGCAGGCCGTTGGGGTCGCGTTGTGCCTGCGCGGGATCGGGAAAACGTGCCGGCGAAGAAGCATCCAGTTGCGCGATGCGGATCATGCGCGCATCTCGCGTTGCGCAAAAGGCGAGTGCCGCAGCAGTTCCTCGCCATGGCTTTCCATCAACGCCGCTTCGCGTTGCAGCGCCGCGCGCAACGCTTCGCGGAAACGCTCGTCGGCAATGTAGTGCCGCGAATGCGTGCGCACCGGCAGGAAGCCCCGCGAAAGTTTGTGTTCGCCCTGCGCGCCGGGCTCGAAGCGCTGCAACCCTGCGCGCAGGCAATGTTCGATCCCCTGGTAATAGCACAGCTCGAAGTGCAAGCCCGGCACCGTCTCGCGCGCGCCCCAGTAACGGCCATAAAGCGTATCCGGCGACGAGAGGAACAGCGCGCCGGCGATGATGCGGCCGTCGCGGCGCGCGAATGCCACGTGCGAACGCGACGGGAATGCGCGCCCGAGATGCCGGAAGAACGCGCGCGTCAGGGTCGGAGTGTTGCCTTTTTCCTCGAACGTGG
>DASXWZ010000153.1:0-13349 GCA_036503375.1 Rhodanobacteraceae bacterium
CGAAACCGTGCTTGAGATAGAAACCGGCGGCGCCGGCCTGCGCGTGCAGTTGCACTTCCCGCAAGCCGCGGGACCGCGCCTGCTCCAGCAGCAGGCCCAGTATCGACGCGCCCACGCCAGCGCGGCGCCAGTCGGACAGCACCGCCATCCTGCCGATCTTGCCGTCCGGCGAAAGCCGGCCGGTGCCCACCGGGGCGCGATCCGGCCCGCGCGCCAGCACGTGCAGGCTGCGCGCATCGTCCTCATCCACTTCCATTTCCGGCGGCACGTTCTGCTCGCGCACGAACACGGCGTCGCGCACCACGCACAAATCGATGCGATCGCGGTCGTTGCCCCAGTCAGCCGTTTCCAGCGAGAAATCGTCGCGGATCATGGGCGTCCCCGGTCGGGTCGTGATTGTATGCCTCTTCAGCGCCGCTGCCGAGACAGATCTCCCGCATTGATCAAATCCGTCAGGAGCTTCACGCCCGCTTCGCGAACGGGCAGTTTTGCGAGCCGCGCGCCGTCCAGTGTGCGCTCGTGTGCGCACAAGGCGCGTGCCCACGGCAACAGGCAGGTGTATTGCTTGCCCGACACGTACAGGACCGCGCCGCGGCCCGTGCGCCGAAAGGCGAAACGGCTCCAGAGGTCGCGCCGGAAGGTGCTGCGGGGCAATTCGGCCGCGATTTTCTCCGCGGAGATCCTGCGCTTCGGCGGCACGGGTGTCCGGGCGCTGCGATATGCGGTGATGAAACACCCGAAGAAATCGGCGAACGTCTCAGCGTCCATCATTTGCGCGGCGGGGCCGAGCGCGACACGCGCGCGACGCAATGCGTCGTCGTCGATTTCGCCGGTTTCGTCCGCGGGTTTCAGATCGGCATCGGAATAGCGTCGCGATTCCGGCAGTGCGGCGGCGACCTGTTCGGCGAATGCCACCAGCAGTTCCGCGCTGGAAGGCGCGCGCATGCCGATCGAAAACGTCATGCATTCGCCGATGGCGACGCCGTCGTGCGGCACGCCGGGCGGCAGATACAGCATGTCGCCCGGATCGAGCGTCCATTCACAGGTGGGACGGAATTCGCGCAGCAATTTCAGTTCGACGTCTTCGCGGAAATCCTTGCGAGCACGCGAGTCGGTACTGATGCGCCAGCGCCGCCGTCCGGAACCTTGCAAAAGGAAAACGTCGTACTGGTCGACGTGCGCGCCCACGCCGCCGCCGTCGGTGGCGTAGCTCACCATCACGTCGTCGATGCGCCAATCCGGCAGGAAATCGAAAGGCCGAAGCACGGCGGCGATGTCCGCATCCCACTTGTCTGCGTCCTGCACCAGCAGTGTCCAGTGCGAGTCGGGAAGTTTTGCGAAATCGGATTCGGAGAAAGGCCCGGTGCGCACTTTCCACTCGCGGTTCCGGACGCGGCGCGTGCGATCCCGGAATGACGGGGCGGGCGAGCCGTCGCGCAGCACGATTCGCGACAGCGCCAGCTCTTCGCACGCCAACCCGGCCAGATCGTCCGGCGACAGCGGCGGGGCGAAATCCGGAAATGCATTGCGGATCAGCAGCGGCCGCTTCTGCCAGTAGTCGCGCAGGAATCGCGCGGTCGCCATGCCGAGCGGCAGGCGCGCACTGCCTCGAACCTCAATGGGGACGCGATCGCGGGCGACTTTGCGCATCACGCATTGTAGCCAGCGTCGTCAGTGCTTCGTTCCAGGTTGCCCCGGCAACGCGAATGCGATCACGTAATCGCCGCGTTTGGTCTTCAATGGCCCGTGGCCGCCGGCGACGATCACGACGTATTGCCTGCCGTCGATCGCATAGCTCATCGGCGTGGCCTGTCCGCCGGCCGGCAATTCGTACTGCCACAATTGCCTGCCGTCGCGGATGTCGAAGGCGCGAATGTCGTCGTCCATGGTCGCGGCCACGAACACCACACCCGACGCGGTGACGATCGGTCCGCCCATGCCGGGCACACCCAGGTTCCAGTGATTCATCACCGCATTGCCGAGCGGCACCTGCCACAGGCGCTTGCCGCTGCGCATGTCGATCGCACTGAGTTCGCCCCATGGCGGCTTGACGCAGGGCGTGCCGATCGACGATTGCCAGGTCGTGCGCCGCATGCCGTAAGGCGTGCCGCGCATCCGCGAGAAGTCCCAGTCCGCAAATTCCTTCGAATCGCTCTGCGCGTCGTATTGATCGCGCGGCACCAGCGCGACCAGCATCGCGATGTCGTTGGTGTTCACCACCGCGACCTGCCGCTGCGGATCGAACGCCAGCCCGCCCCATTCCACACCCCCGGCGTAGCCGGGTTGTTCGATGCTGCCCTCGATGCTGGGCGGTGTGTAGATGCCCTCGGACTTGTAGCGTTCGAGGTGGCAGCCGAACGAGATCGTGGCGAGGTCGCCCTGCGTCACCGGCCCCTGCCGCACCAGCGGTGCGGGCGCGGTCGGAAATGGTTGCGTCCTGGAGGGCACTTCGCCGGGCGCGCCATCCTGCGGCACCGGTTTTTCGACGATGGGAAAGACCGGCTTGCCGTTCGTGCGGTCGAAGGTGAACAGCATGCCCATCTTGCTGGGCTGGATCACGGCGGGAATCGTGCGCCCGTCGTGTTGCAGTTGCACCAGCGAAGGTTGCGAAGCGGAGTCGTAATCCCAGAGATTGTGGTGTACCAGTTGTTGCGCCCAGACGGGCTTGCCGGTATTCGCATCCAGTGCCACCACCGAATCGGCCCAGCGGCCATCGCCGGAACGCTCGCCGCCGAAGAAATCCGGACTGGCCGAACCCGTAGGCACGAACACGAGGTGTCGCGCGGGATCGGCCGAGAGCGGCGCCCACGCATTCGCGGCACCAGTCACCTGCGCCGCGTGCGCGTTCCATTGCGCGTACACAGGATCGGACGGATCGCGCGGAATCGGATCCCAGCCCCACAGGAATTTTCCGCTGCGCGCGTCGTAGGCGCGCACGGTGCCGTGCTCCAGTTCCACGCCGCGGTTGTCGCCCACGGACGAACCGATGATCACCTTGCCGTCGATCACCACCGGCGGCGAGGTCACCAGGTAATCGCGCCATTCGTCGCCGGGATCCCAGGTCGAGTGGATGCCGTTCAACAGGTCGAGCGCGCCGTGATCGGCGAAGTCGTCGCAGGGCTGTCCGGTTTTCGCATCCAGTGCCAGCAGCCGGCTGTCCAGCACCGGCGCGAAGATGCGCGCATGGCAGGGCGCATCCGCCCGCGACTGCAGATCGACCCACAGAGACACGCCGCGCGTGGATGCATCCGAATAATTGATCCGCGCGACGTGCGAATCGTGCCGCCAGCGCAGCTTGCCGGTGACTGCATCGATCGCGACGACATTGGTTTCGGAAGTCGTGAAATACAATGCACCTTCATAGAGGATCGGCGTGGCTTCCCAGGTCATGTGGTCGGTCCACGCATTGCCCGGGAAACCTTGGCCGTGTTCGCCGCTGCGGAAGGTCCAGGCGACCTGCAAGCGATCCACGTTCTCCGGCGTGATCTGTGACGCCGGCGAATAACGCGAACCGCCGGCGTCGGCGCCATAGTAAGGCCAGCCCGCGTCGTTCCCCGGCGAAGCCGGCGCGGAAGCGGCGCTGCAACCTGCCAATGCCGCGAAACCCGCGATCACCAACGGAACGCAAACCGGCAAACGCATCGGTTTCTCCTCGCGATAACGCAAGCCGCTGTGATCAGGACTCGGGAAGTTCGCGCGCCAGTTGCGCGGCCAGCCCGACATAAGCGGAAGGGGTGAGTTGCAGCAGCCGTTGCTTCGCGTCGGGCGGCAGTTCCAGCGACGTGATGAATTCGCGCAAGGATTCGCGCGTGATGCCCTTGCCGCGCGTCAGCTCTTTCAATTGCTCGTACGGCTCGGGGAGGCCGTGGCGGCGCATCACCGTCTGGATCGCTTCGGCGAGAACTTCCCATGCCGATTCCAGATCGGCGGCGATGCGCGCCTCGTCCACCTGCAATTTGCCCAAGCCCCGTTGCAGGGAATCGAACGCGACCGAGGTGTGGCCGAACGCGGTTCCCAGCGCGCGCAGCACCGTCGAGTCGGTCAGATCGCGCTGCCAGCGGCTGATCGGCAATTTCTCGCTGAAGTGCGCGAACAAGGCGTTGGCCAGGCCGAGGTTGCCTTCGGCATTCTCGAAATCGATCGGGTTGACCTTGTGCGGCATGGTCGAAGAGCCGACTTCGCCGGCTTTCAACTGTTGCTTGAAGTAACCGAGCGAGATGTAACCCCACGCATCGCGCGCCAGATCGATCAGGATGGTATTGATGCGTCGCGCGCAGTCGCAAACTTCCGCGATGCCGTCGTGGGGTTCGATCTGCGTGGTGTATTCGTTCCACTGCAGGCCGAGCGATTCGACGAATCGCTTCGACAGCCCGCGCCAGTCCACTTCCGGATACGCCGCGAGGTGCGCGTTGAAATTGCCGACCGCGCCGTTGAGCTTGCCGGGAATTCCGCTTTCCGCGAGTTGCGCGCGCTGGCGTTGCAGCCGCGCAGCGACGTTGGCGAGTTCCTTGCCGAGCGTGGTGGGCGAGGCCGTTTGTCCGTGCGTGCGCGACAACATCGCCAGATCGGCGTGCGCGTGCGCCAGCCCGCGCAGTTTCGCGATGACGGCGTCCAATGCCGGCAGCAGCACGGAATCGCGCGCGTCGCGCAGCATCAGGGCGTAGGCGAGGTTGTTGATGTCTTCGCTGGTGCAGGCGAAGTGCACGAATTCCTGCGCCCGCGCCAGAGTCGCGTCGTCCTCGACGCTTTCCTTGATGAAATATTCGATCGCCTTGACGTCGTGGTTGGTCGTCAACTCGATCTGCTTGATCTGCGTTGCGTCCGTGAGGGAAAAATCCTCGACCATCGTGCGCAGTTTCTCGCGCGCGTGCTCGTCGAACGGCGGCAATTCGACGATGCCGGGATGCTCCGCCAGCGCCAGCAGCCATTCGATCTCGACCTGCACGCGCCGGCGCATCAGGCCGTATTCGCTGAAGATCGGCCGCAGCGCCTCCACCTTCTCCGCGTAGCGGCCGTCCAGCGGCGAGAGGGCGGTGAGCGAGTCGAGTTGCATGGCAGCCTCGTGCTGTTGCGGCGCTGCGTAGTTTAGCCGCGCCTCGCTATAATTATGGGCTGCCAGCCTTCCGGACTCCGAAAGCAATGCCGAACTTCCGCATCGAGCACGACAGCATGGGCGAGCTGAAGGTACCTACCGACGCCCTGTGGGGCGCGCAGACCCAGCGAGCGGTCGAGAATTTCCCGATCTCGGGGCTGGCGATGCCGCGCGAATTCATCCGGGCGCTGGGCCTGGTCAAGGCTGCCGCGGCGGCGGCCAATCTGAAACTCGGCTATCTGAAATCCGCGCAGGCATCCGCTATCCGCAAGGCGGCCGAACGCGTCGCCGAAGGCGAATTCGACGCACAGTTTCCGATCGATGTTTTCCAGACGGGTTCCGGCACCTCCAGCAACATGAACGCGAACGAGGTGATCGCGTCCCTGGCGAGCGCGGTGTCGAAGACGAAGATTCATCCCAACGATCACGTCAACTACGGGCAGAGTTCCAATGACGTGATTCCGACCGCGATCCAGGTCAGCGCCGCGCTGGCCACGCACGAGCAGTTGTTGCCGGCACTGAAGCACCTGCGCCGCACGATCGACCGCCGCGCACGCGAGTTGAACAAGGTGGCCAAGACCGGCCGCACGCACCTGATGGATGCAATGCCGGTGACTTTCGGGCAGGAATTGTCAGGATGGTCGGCGCAGGTCGGCTCCGCGATCGAGCGCATCGAGGACTCGATGAAACGCATGCGCCGCTTGCCCCAGGGCGGCACGGCGGTCGGCACCGGCATCAATGCCGATCCGAAGTTCGCGCGCGCGATCTGCGCGGAGCTGTCGAAGAGGTCGGGGGTGAAGTTTTCTCCCTCGGGCAATTTTTTCGAGGGCATGTCGGCGCAGGACGCCGCGGTGGAACTGTCGGGCCAGTTGAAGACGCTGGCATGTTCGCTGATGAAGATTTCCAATGATCTGCGCTGGATGAACTCCGGTCCGCTGGCGGGGTTGGGGGAAATCGAACTTCCGGCATTGCAGCCGGGTTCTTCGATCATGCCGGGCAAGGTCAATCCGGTGATTCCGGAGGCCATGACGATGGTCTGCGCGCAGGTGATCGGCAACGATGCGACGATCACGATCGGCGGCCAGGCCGGCAACTTCCAGTTGAACGTGATGTTGCCGGTGATCGCATACAACCTGTTGCAATCGATATTCATCCTCGCCAATGCCTCGCGCCTGCTGGCCGACAAGGCCATCGCGGGATTCAAGGTCAACAAGGCGCGCATCAATGAGGCACTCGCATTGAACCCGATTCTGGTGACCGCGCTGAATCCGGTGATCGGTTACGAGAAGGGTGCGGCGATCGCAAAGCAGGCCTACAAGCAGAAGCGTCCGATCATGGACGTCGCTCTCGAAAGCTCGGGCCTCTCGAAGCAGCAGTTGCAGAAACTGCTGGACCCCGTGGCGTTGACGAAAGGCGGGATTGCGGACTGAACGAGGGCAGCGCTCTGCAAAGCGCATCAGCTTTGCGGAGCGCTTGTGACTTGCGGCACTGCCGCGAGGCCCGTCTTGCGTCATGCTGCGCGGCGAACTTTTGCCGGGGAACACCATGAGGTCACACGAATTTCTGAAGTCCGCCCTGTGGGCGGCGTTGTTCGTCGCCGGCGGCGCGCTGGCGCAGGAAGCCGCAATCAGTGGCGCGGATTTCACCGGCGGCAAGGCCGACGCGCAATTGTCGGCGGTCGGCGCGCGCGCCGCCGCTTCCGGCAAGACGGTGGTGATCACCGCGCCGGCCTACTGGCAGGCGAAAGCGGCAGCCAAGGTGCGCGCGGGCGCGCACGGCAAGCCGGTCACGATCCGGTTTTCCAACGGCTTCTACGAAAACGTGCTGGTGCGGGTCGAAGCGTCCCCGCCGAAAACGGAGACGGAACCGCAAGCGAAACCGGAGGCGAAAGTCACGGCAAAGGCCAAGTCCGAAATCAAAGCCGGTCCGAAAGCGGCGAAAGCCGAAGCCCGGCCGGCGCAATCTGCGCCGAAGACCGTACCAGCCGCGCCGAAAGCGGCGATCACGCCCAAGCCTGCCGAGCCGACGTCACATTTGCCGACGGCGTTGCCGCCCGCCGCACCGCCCGTGCAACCCGCGCCGCCGCCGAGCCGCATCGTCGCCGTCCCGCAGGTGGCGCAGCAACCCGCCGTGGTGCCGATTCCCACTTCCGCGGTCAATCCAACCGGTGTCAAACCGACGCTGCCGGCAGCACAAGCCGAATCTCGTGGCGCGGCGCTCCAGCGCCTGCAGGCGGCACTGAACGGCGGTCGCCCGGCCGCGGGAGAGCTGCACGAAGCGCAGCTGCAACCGGGCGACCAGATCTACAGCGACGGCGATGCGCTCGCAGTGGTGAGGCTGGAAGGATTGCGCCGCTCGCTGTACTGGCTGACCGGCCCGGTCGACCTTCAGCGCGTGCAATATTCGCCGCAGGGCAACGGCCGTTACCAGGTAACCGGTCCGGTCGATCCGGAAGCGCGGCCCGCGCACCGCAGCGAAGCGCGCCGCGTGGTCGCAGCGCACGTGCCGGCCGCGAACGAGGCCACGCGGATGCGGCTGGAGCGGCAATACAACGACGGACAATCCATTACCGGTACTTTGCGCGTGCGACAGTTGCAGCCGGAGGATCGCCTTCTGGTGGACGGCAACACCATCCTGGTGGTGCGCCGCGAAGGCAACCAGATGGCGCGCTATTGGCTGGACGGCTCCATCGATCTCGGCCAGACCGGCGTGCGCAAGGCCGAGGGCAATCTGTATCAGGTGACCGGCAGCGTGCGTTGAATGTGATACCAGATGAAAAAAGCCGCCGGTTCCGGCGGCTTTTTCATGCGATCGTGGCGATTCAATAACTCATCGAAAAATGCGCGCCGTCTTTCCTGGCCGCCTCGCTGCGGCAGTGGTCGATGTCCGCTGCGGTCATCGTCGCGTAAGGCCGGAACGCGGGCAGTGCATCAGCCAGTTTTCGTTGCGCGGCCATTAGCTCGGGCAGGCGCTCGCAGAGTTTCGTTGCGGAACGCCGGATACCGGCTGCTTCGGCCTCCAGTTCGTCGTGCACCTGCTGGTGCGATCTGCCGGAGAAAACCGCATTCAAAGCGGTTCCGACCGCGTGCGAAGCCAAATCCACGCCCTGCGTGCCGATCTGCATGCCCTGTTCTGCGATATCGATGAGCCGCGCCCGGTATTCGAGCAGCAACGCGCGCTGCTGCGGCGTCACCGCCACCGGCTTGCCGTTGATCAGCAGGTCGCCTCGGGGACTGATTTCCGCCCGCGTCCATTTGCCGGTTCGATCGGAAGCGAACGTGATCTCGCCTGATGAAACATCGAGATTCGATGAGCGCAGTTTCTCGCGCGCCTTGTCGATCGCATCGGCAACGGTGGCGGCCAGCAGCGAATGATCGTCCTGCGCCGTATTGCCGGCAGACCGGCTGCATGCACCCATGCCGGCGGATGCGCAGAGCAGGAACGCGCAGAGCAGCGAATTCGATATCTTCATGGATTCGTGCCTCGGGTAAAGCGCGCGGCCTTCATTGCGCCTGGGGCGGAGCCGCGGCGGAATTGCGTCCCGTTTCCGCAACGCGCTTGCCGCAATGGACCTCACCGCGGAATGCCGCGTACTGCGCGAGCGCCGGCAGTTGTGCAGCGATCTCGCCCTGGGTCGACTTCACCTGGATCATGTCGCTGCAGAGCCGCTGCGCAGCCACTTCGACCTTCTTGCTGTTGGCCTGCATGTCGGCATCGTTCTTCGCGTGGTCGTTTGACAACAGCGATTCGATGGCATTGCTGACCGCATTGACGCCCAACGCCGCTCCGGCCTTGCCGATGGTGACGCCGTCGTCGCGCACGTTCGCGACCTCGCTGTAGTAGCGCTTCAGCAGTGCCCGCTGCACTGGCGTGAGCGACACCGCCTTGCCATCGATTTGCAGATCGCCGTCGGCGGCGATGCGCGCGTCGGGCCTGCCGGGCGCCTTCACGACCAGGATGCCGTTGTCGAAGTCGAGGTGCAGGTTGCCGTTGATGTTCGTCTCGAAAGCATTGGAACTGGTCGTGTAACCGTCGCCGGACGTGCTGGTGCAACCGCCCAGTGCCGGGGCCAGCAGCAGCGGCAGAAACAGGAATTTCGCTTTCATTTTGTCCCCGAAGTTTTCAGGTTATGTCGTGGCGGCGCGAAACCGCGCCGTCAATCGTGGCAGTCGGAAACTTCGTGCGGCTCGATGGTGGCGTAGGGACCGAATGCCGGAATCGCCGCGGTGACCTCGCCCTGGTCCGTGTACAACCGCGCGAGATCGCGGCATACGGTTTGCGCCAGCGCGTCAACCTTGTCGGCCTTCGCATTGACTTTCGGGTCGATCGAGTCCGGATTGCCGCTGGCCAGACCGCTGGCAACGGCACTTACCGCCGTCAAGCCCGTTTGCACGCCGGCTTTGCCGGTGGCGACCGCATCATCACGTAGAGCCAGAGCATCCGCGTAATAGCTCCGCAGCAGCTTGCGCTGCCCGGAATCCCCGGCGATGCGCTTTTCACCGATGACGAGATCGCCTGCGGGGCTGATGCGCGCGCTGCTGCCGTCGCGCGCATGTGCGAGCACGTCTCCATTCTTGGCGATCGACAGGTGCCGGAACACGCTGGTATCGGCGTGATCGTAGTCACCCTGGCTGCACGCCGCGAGCATCATGATGCCGAACATCAAGCCGAACGTTTGCAGTTTGAACATCGCGTCATCCTCAAGCTTCATCGCGCCAGCGCCGAAACCAGATCGCGGCGGCGATCAGCGCCGCGCCGACGATCACGCCGATCCACATTTGCGGCGAGGCCAGCGCGTGCCCCATCGCCGGGTAATTGATGGCGGCGAGGTCGTGCATGCCCCGGAAACGCATCCCTTGCGCATGGGGGTCGATCCAGCTTCCGGGCACCACGCTCAGCAGCAATCGGCCCGCGATGTCGCCCCAGTAGAAGTCCGGTCGGATGTGGGGGACGCCGAGCAGGCCGATCCAGAAATTCAATATGCCGGCGATGATCGGCACGATGATCGCCCACAGGAACGGCTTGCTGCGCACGGCCGCCGACCACAACAGCAGCCAGCCGACCGTCGGCAGCGCCCACAGTGCATTCACCGGCACCATCACCAGCAGCCGCAGCCAGACACCGTACGGTTCGGCCTGCGTCCACAGCGGCAGTGGATTCACCGCGTGGAGGAGCAACCACAGGCTGACGACGATCTGTGCACCGATGTAACCGACCAGCACGACGCCGGTCGCGATCAGTGGTGCCACCACGATGCCAGCCACCGCCTTCGACAGCACCGTGCCGGTATCCGACAAGGGCAGCGATTTCCAGAACAGCACACTGCGATCCTTGCGGTCGTCGTAAAGCGCACCCAGCAGATAGAAGAACACCACGAAGAACAGCACCATCGCGGCGACGAAGCCGAACAGCAACATCGTCGCGTCGAGCGCCCTCACCAGTTGATCCATGTCGTGGGTGGTCGCCTCGCGCAGGATCTGCGTCAAGTTGACGCCCATGCTCACGTCCACCTGGCCGCCGACCCGCGCTTTCAGCACTTCGCCGGCGATGATGCCGAGGATGGTGATGATCAGGATCGAGGCCGCGGCCCAGAACTGCGCCCACAGGAAACCGCGCCGCGATTCCCAGTATTCGCGCTTCACCAGCCAGCCGAAATTCGTGATCGAGGTCTGGACGGCGTTCATGCGTAGGTTCCTTTCATCGTGGCGACGAACAGGTCGGCGACGGACGGCCGCCGCACTTCGCCCAGTTCCGCGAGTTGCGCGCGCGGCACGCCGTCGAACAGCAGGATGCTCTTGCCGAATACCTGGCGCTCGTCGAGCGGTTTCAACGCGCGCGCGGCTTCGACCCGGTCCGCATTCACCATCACCTCGGCGAAGCGCTCGCCCAACGCATCCATGTCGGTGGCCAGCACGACCTTGCCATCACGGATGAACATCAGGTCGGTGAGGATGTGCTCGATCTCCTCGACCTGGTGGGTGGTCACGAGAATGGTCTTGTTCTCGTCGAAGTAGTCTTCCAGCAGGCTCTGGTAGAACTGCTTGCGGTAGAGGATGTCGAGCCCGAGCGTGGGCTCGTCCAGCACCAGCAGGCGCGCGTCGATCGCCATCACGATCGCGAGATGCAATTGCACGATCATGCCCTTGGACATCTGCCGAACGCGCTGATCCGGCTGCAGCTTGGTGCGCGCGAGAAAACGCTCGCACTTGCCGCGGTCGAAACGGGGATGCACGCCGCCGACGAAATCGATGACCTCCTTCACCGTGATCCAGCGCGGCAGCGTGGCCACGTCGGCGATGAAGCACACCTGCTGCATCAGCGCAGGACGTTGCCTGCGCGGGTCGAGGCCGAGCACCGACAACTCGCCTTCGAAATCGGTAAGACCGAGCATGGCCTTCAGCGCGGTGGTCTTGCCGGCGCCGTTGGGGCCGATCAGCCCGACGATCCGGCCGGATTGCACCTCGAAGGACGCATGGTCCAGCGCCAATGTTTTTGCGTAGCGCTTGGTGAGGTCGGTCGCGCGGATTACCGCGCCCTGCACGTCGTGCGCATCATGCATCGATTCGCTGCTGGCGCTCATTGGGCTGGCAGTCATCAGAGTTTCCTCTTGTCGTGCTTCTCGGCTTGCGACATCAGTTTTTCCAGTTCCAGCCCCATGCGATTGATGCGCGCGTGCAGCGCCGGCCATTCCTCGCGCAGGAAGCGCTCGCGCTCGGATTTCAGCAGCATTTCGCGCGCACCTTCGTTCACGAACATCCCCAGCCCGCGGCGCTTCTCCACCAGTTGCTCGTCCACCAGTTCCTGGTAGGCCTTGGACACGGTCAGCGGATTGATCTGGTAATCCGCTGCCACTTGCCGGACGGAGGGCAACGGATCGCCCTCGTTCAACGCGCCGTCCAGGATCATCGCCACCACGCGGTCGCGCAGTTGGCGATAGATCGGGACGTTGTCGTTCCAGGTAATGGTCATGAAGAGGTTCCTGCCGGCGGTGGACGAGGCGACCACGAAGTCGGTGAGCGCTCAGCGGGTCCCGACCACCGGCCTGGCGGCGAACGAATAGTAGGGCATGTCGATGTCGGCCCCGCCCAGCGAGGCCGATTCGTCGCCTTTCTCGTCGCCGCCGGCGGCATGGCCGAAGGCCTCCTCCAGTTCCGTTGGCGTCGGGCGAACCACGATCTCGGGCAGCGTCCGGACCGCCTGCGTCTGGGTACCCACCGCGGCCGGCAGGACGCCCGTGGCCGAGGCATTCGCGTAGGCGCGGATACCGGCGACTCCAGCGCTGGCGATCAACAGGGAAGCGGCGAAGGTCAGGGTCTTGCTGGCGTTCATGGCGGTCTCCTTGGGTGACCGTGTTGAGTAGTGTTGTAGTTAACTATAACACCATAAAAGCAGGAGTCAAGCATTTCCTGAGGCCTGTGTCTTCAGTCATGGGCGAGTAATCGCATCACGTGCCCGGCGATGCGCCGGCAAGGGCGGCGGGCCTGCAGCGGCGCCAGGGAGGGCTGCTTGCAGGGTCTCGTTCCCAAAGGCCGTGAAACCAAGCCGGAGCTGTACGGTCACAGCCTTGCGCGTTGCCAAGCGCGCACGCCGCCAGCACAATTGATAGCTCGGCCTTCCAACCCGGCAGCGCCGGTCACCCCAATAGAGGATTCTTTCGATGAAGCAAGCATTGCGTCCCACGCTCGCCGCGGCTGCGCTGGTCGCCGCCCTGGGTGTCGTCGGCGCCGGCGCGGCCCAGGCCCAGACCAATTCAGCCTCCACCCAGCCCGTCGACAAGAACAAGGCGAGCTATGTAGTGGGCATGGATCTGGCGAACAACATTCCCCCGATCGTCAAGGATGAAGTCGATCCGCGTGTCGTGGCGCAGGCTTTCACCACCACCATCGAGGGCGGCAAACCGACGATCTCCGACGCGGAAGCCAAGACGATCCGCGAAGCATTCGTGACCCAGTTGCGCGCCAAAGCGCAGGTCGAATACGGCAAGGTTTCGGCCCAGAACAAGCAGGAAGGCGATGCATATCTCGCCAAGAACAAGGCCCAGGCCGGTGTGAAAACCACTTCGGACGGCCTGCAATACCAGGTGATTTCCCAGGGCAGCGGCCCGCGTCCGACCGCCAGCGACACGGTGCAGATCAACTACACCGGCAGCTTCGTCAACGGCCAGACCTTCGACTCTTCCGCCAGCCACGGCAGCGGCCCCGCCAGCATTTCGCTCAGCAACGTGTTTCCCGGTTTCCGCGAAGGCCTGATGCTGATG
>DASXWZ010000154.1:0-3906 GCA_036503375.1 Rhodanobacteraceae bacterium
GTAGCTGCCCGCGCGACTATTTTGCTGTAGCCGCCGGGCGTGCCGCGGGCCGCGTTCCATCATGCACTTCGCCATCGCGATTCGGCCTCGATCACGTTGCGGAGGCAGGCGCCTTTTTGGCACGCGACTTGCGACTGCGGCGGCGAAGGAATCGGCCATGGAATGCCAGGGTTTGTACGCGACGCAATTGCTTCGGCAGGAGCACCGCCGCATGCGCGAGCTGTTTGCACGGTACGAGTCGCCCGCCACGGACGCCGCCGAGCGGCAGCGCATCCTCGGTGAAATCGCGATGGCCTTGTCGGTGCACCTGCGCGTGGAAGAGGAAGTGCTGCACCCGGCCGCACGCGCAGTGCTGGATGAAGGCGGCCGCGAGCTGCTGGACGAGGCCGCGGTCGAAAACGTGCCGCAGAAATATTTCCTGATCGAACTGATCACCTCGCGCCAGGCCGACCGCTTGTTCCGCGCGCGCGTGAAGGTGATCAGGCGCCACTTCGAATACCACGTTCGCGAGGAGGAGCACCGGCTGCTGCCTCTGCTGGAAACCAGTGGTATCGATCAGGCCGCGCTCGGCTTGGAGATCGCGGCCTGTCGCGAGGCGCTGCTGGCCGCCGCAGCCGGATCGATGGAGGAGTCATTGGGCGACCCTTGAAAGGGACTCCTTCGAGCCTTTGAAAAAGCGCGCGGCAACCCGCTTTGATTTCGCGCGCTGCAGATGCAGTCACGGATGGCTGCTTTTTTTCGCATCCAGGGGACGAATGCAAACGGAGGACACATGAACTGGAGACATGCACACGATCGCCCGCACGGAGACGCGCGCGGGTTGTATGACGAGGAATCTCCCCGCGGTTTCCGCCAGCGGCACCGCGATGATCTCATCGGCACGCGCCACGACGAGGATCGCGACGAGGGTTTCGATACGCGAAGCCAACGCCTCGCCCGGGACGACGCAGAGCTCGAACCGCAGCGCGAGACGGGGCGCCATTCCCACGAGCGTGGTTTGCCTAATCGGGGCGCCGGCTTCCGCGGCGGCGCGGAACCGGCGCGCGACTACGGCGGCGAATACGAAAGCCTGCAGCGCACGCAATCGCTCCGTTACGGCGAAGGCGGCGGCGAGCAGGCGCGGGGCTTCCGCGGCCGCGGACCGAAGAACTACACGCGGTCCGACGAACGCATCCGCGAAGACATCAGCGAGCGACTTTGGGATGCGGACGACGTGGATGCCAGCGATGTTTCGGTGGAAGTGCGGGATGGCGTGGTGAGCCTGCGCGGCAACGTCGAGCAGCGCCGGATCAAGCACCGCATCGAGGACATCGCCGACTCCTGTGGCGGCGTGCGCGATATCCGCAACGATATCCGCGTGCAGTCGCGTAGCGACTGGCCGTACGACAAGCAGGTCGCGCCCGGCTCGTTGCAAGGCGCATCACCCGCCACGGAGCAGGCCGGCGGCGGCACGATGTCCGCACTGGAGGATGAAACGTCGCCGCGTTCGCATTGATGCACGACCTCAGGGCTCCGCAGCCGGCGCCACGCTCCCGCCCAGCACTTCGCTGACGTAATCGAGCGCGCGCCGGTTGCGCTCCGGCGTGATGGATGCAGTGGCATCGGCCGGCATCCACAATTCGAAGTCCCGCATGTGCGCTTCCATCGCGGTGGTCAGCACGCACTGGTCGCCGGCGATGCCGGTCAGCACCAGCCGCGAGATTTTCAGGTGCGCCAGCAGCGCCGGCAGCGGCGTCTGGTAGAAACCCGACTGGCCGGGCTTCAACACGAAATAATCCGTGTCGCGCGGGGCGAGCCGCTCGGCCATTTCCGCCCCGGCCATTCCCTTGCGACGGCAGTAGTCGATCACCTGGTCGAAGTCCGAGCGCCAACGCCCGAAGTTGTCGTTGACGTGGATTACGGGCCTTTGCAACGCATCGGCGCGCCGGCGCAATGCATCGATCGCCTCGACCATCGCCGGCATCTGCCGCGCGAGCCGATCGGCGCCGGGAAAGGCGAAGTCGTTGATCACGTCGATGACCAGCAGGGCGCTATTCGCCCACGCTTCCGTCGCTCCCATCGTCACGTCCGGTTGCATGCCGCATGGGATGTTCGGCGTCTGCACGTGTTTTTCGCGTGACACGTGGCTATCATGCGAAAACGCGCCGATGGAAGCCAGGCATGCTTGCATGTCTGCACTCCCGAACCAGCGCGAATGCCAGGGAGGCCGCTTGAATCTCACCGCAACGAGCAAGGATGAGGCGGTGATCGGGCGCGGGGCGGAGGCGCCGGAGGCCTCGGCCATGGCGAATCTGGCCCATGAACTGGCCAACCCGCTCAATGCGATAACGATCAGCACCGAACTCGCACGGCGAATGCTGGCGCGCGGGCAGGCCGCCGAGGCGGCGCAGGCGCTGGATTCCGTCAAGTCGGATTGCAATCGCTGCACGCGGCTGATGCGGGATGCGCAAGATTATTTTTCATTCGAAATAGGCGATTGCTCCGAAGAAATCGATCTCGGCAGGCTGCTGGACGAGACCGCGCGCGGGCTGCAGGGCCGCGGCACGATCGCGTGGCGCGCTCCGCCCGAACCGTCGACCGTGCGCGGAAACGAGAACGCATTGACCCGGCTGTTTCGCGAACTGCTGCGCAACGCCTTCGACCACGGCGCGGAAGGCGTGGAACTCGACATGCAACGCAGCGCAATGGGTGACCTGCGCGTGCGCATCGGCAACGACGGCCCCGGCATCGACCCGATGGTGCTGCCGCGCATTTTCGAGCCGTTCTTCTCGACTACTCACCAGCGGCAAAGCGGCATCGGATTGGCGATGGCGCGACGGATCGCGCGCGCACACGGCGGTGACGTAGAAGTGGAAAACCAGCCCGGCGGCGTGATGTTTCGTGTACGTTTACCCATTCGTGCAAGCGCCGTCGGTTGAGGCGCGGCCGCGGGCCGCCAATAACTTGCGCTTTCCCCTTGTCGGCGCATGATGGCGGGTAGTCCGACTGCCGAGTGCCCGATCGAGAAACCGATGGCCAACGACGAAGTCGATCACGAAACCGGCGTACCGCACAATCCGACTACGCGCGAGCGCAGCGATCTGCCGTTTCCGGTGGTGGGCCTGGGCGCCTCCGCCGGCGGACTAATCGCGCTGAAGCAGTTCCTGGAGCAGATGCCCGCCAACAGCGGGCTGGCCTTCGTGGTGATTCTGCACCTCTCGCCCAAACACGAGAGCGTGGCCGACAAGGTGCTGCAGGGCTCCACGCGCATGCCGGTGGTCCAGGTCAACGAAGCCACCACGGTGGAACCGAATCACGTCTACGTGATTTCGCCCAATCACGATCTTTCGATGAGCAACGGCACTCTGCACGTGCTGCCGGTGGAGCGCGAGCGCGGCCGGCACGTTGCCATCGATCTGTTCTTCCGCACGCTGGCCGACACGCACCAGGACAAGGCGGTCGGCGTCGTACTTTCCGGCAGCGACTCCGACGGCTCGGTCGGCATCGCGCGCATCAAGGAGCAGGGCGGCATCACCTTCGCGCAGTCGCCGGACGACGCCGAATACGACGACATGCCGCGCAGCGCGATCGCCACCGAACAGATCGACTTCGTGCTGCCGGCCGCCGAGATTCCGAACAAGCTGATCGAATGGTGGCGCAACGCGCGCGAGATCCAGTTGCCCAAGGCGGAGGAAGACAGGCGTCTTCTGAAGACGCCGCCCGACGCCGGCGAGGAAGCCGAGCGCGCGCTGCGCGAGATCCTCGACCTGCTGGCGGTGCGCTCCGGCCACGATTTCCGCCAGTACAAGCGCGCCACCGTGCTGCGGCGGATCGAGCGCCGCATGCAGGTGAACATGGTCAAGGATCTGCCCGGCTACCGCGAATTCCTGAAGACGCACACGGAGGAAACCCCCGCGCTGCTGGACG
>DASXWZ010000155.1:0-3839 GCA_036503375.1 Rhodanobacteraceae bacterium
CCCACTTGCGCGCGCGCATGCCGTCGATCACCGGCCGCGTTACGTTGAAGCACGCGTTCAAGTTGGTGTTCACCACGTCCATCCACTGCTGGTAGCTCATCTTGTGGAAGGTCGTGTCGCGTGTGATGCCGGCGTTGTTGATCAGGATGTCGACCGGCCCGAGTTCCTGCTCGACTTCGCGAACCATCGCTTCGCAGGAAGCAGGGTCGGAAACGTCGCCCTTGATTACCGTGGCATTCACGCCGGAGGCGACCATCTTCTGCTGCCACGCGCGGGTCTTGGCCTCGTCGCGGTAGTTGGTCGCGACCTTGTGGCCCATGCCGGCCAGCCGTTTGACGATCGCCGTGCCGATGCCGCCGGTGCCGCCGGTTACCAATGCGACGCGTTGCTGGGCCATTTCCCTTCTCCTCCCGATGAAGACGCGATCATGCAACGCTCACGCGGGGAATGTCTCGCCGCGTTGCACAAGGAGGTTTCTGGTGCGGGGCAGTGCTGTCGGATCGAAGGCGGACAAAGCATTGCGCAACAACGTACGGCTCGCGCGGGCGCGCAGTGCCGCATGCGGAATCCCGAGCAGCGCCAGCGCGGTGCGCATGGCCGGCAGCGGATCGCGCGGATCGAGGGCTGCCGCGCCTTCGGACTTGGAGAACTTGCGGTTGTGCGCGTCCACCGCCACGGGCAGGTGCAGATAAGCCGGTTCGGGCAGGCCGAGCAGTCGCAGCAGGAAGATCTGCCGTGGTGTGGAGTCCAGCAGGTCTGCTCCGCGCACCACTTCGGTGATTCCCTGCGCGGCGTCATCGATCGCGCACGCGAGTTGATAGGCGAATGGCCCATCCGCGCGCTTCACCACGAAATCGCCTTCAGCCGACAGCGGCCAGCGTTGCGATCCCTGCAGGCCGTCCTTGAACGTGATCACCGCCTCGTCCACGCGCACGCGCCACGCCGGCTCGCGCCGGGAATCGGGCGATGACAGGCACGCGCCGCGATGCACGCCACCGCGCGCGGCCAGATCGCTGCGCGAGCACCAGCAGGGAAACACGTGGCCGGCATCGCGCAGCCGTTGCAACGCGGCCGAATACAGTTCCCATCGGGTACTTTGATACGCCGGCGCTTCGTCAGGGTCGAGCGCGCAGGCCCGCAGCGATCGCAGGATGGAATCGGTGGAACCGGGCACTTCGCGCGGTGGATCGAGATCCTCGATGCGTACCAGCCATGCCCCTTTGGCGGAACGTGCGCGCAACCAGCTGCCGAGCGCGGCCAGCAACGAGCCGAAATGCAGGTCGCCGGTGGGCGAGGGTGCGAAACGTCCGCGATAGCTGCGGGCATCGGCCATCGGCTGCATCATCCCGTTGCATGGATCGCCAACGATTGTGACGCAACGAGGCACCGCCGTGCTCTGGCATAATTGCCGCTTTGCCCGCCCGCTCGCATCGATGTTTGCCCCCAACGAAACCCGCGTCCGCGAATTGCTCGCGGGCATTGTCGATCCGCACACCGGGATCGACCTCGTTACCGGCGGAGCCGTGCGCGCGGTCGGTGTGGACGGAGATCGCGTGGCGGTGGAGATCGCACTGGGCTATCCGGCGAAGTCGTATCGCGACGAACTCGCCACGCTCGTCGGGCGGAAACTCGAAGCCGATCCCGACATCGCGCAGGCGACTGTGTCCGTCAACACGCGCATCGTGGCGCACAAGGTGCAGGACAAACTCACGCCCTTGCCCGGCGTCAAGAACATCATCGCGGTCGCATCGGGCAAGGGCGGCGTCGGCAAGTCCACGGTCGCCGCGAATCTCGCGCTGGCGCTGGCCGCCGAGGGCGCGAACGCCGGCGTGCTGGATGCGGATATCTACGGTCCGAGCCAGCCGCGCATGCTGGGCATCGAAGGCAGGCCGCAATCGCCTGACGGCCGCTCGATCGAGCCGATGGTGAACCACGGCGTACAGGTGATGTCGATCGGTTTCCTGGTCGGCGAAGACACGCCGATGATCTGGCGCGGGCCAATGGTGACACAGGCGCTGACGCAGTTGTTGAACGACACGCGCTGGCGCGAACTGGATTACCTGGTGATCGATCTGCCGCCGGGCACCGGCGACATCCAGTTGACCCTGGCGCAGCGCGTGCCGGTGACGGGTGCGGTGATCGTCACCACGCCGCAGGACATCGCGCTGCTGGATGCCAAGCGCGGCCTGCAGATGTTCGAGAAGGTGTCGGTGCCGGTGCTGGGCATCGTCGAGAACATGGCGACGCACATCTGCTCGCAATGCGGGCACGAAGAGCACGTATTCGGCGCAGGCGGCGGCGAGCGGATGGCGCAGCAATATCACGTGCCGCTGCTGGGCTCGCTGCCGCTGGACATCCGCATCAGAGAACAAGCGGACGGCGGCAATCCGACAGTTTCCGCGATGCCGGATTCCGATATCGCTTCGCGCTACCGCGAGATCGCGCGCAAAGCCGCGGCGCAGTTGTCGCTGCAGGCCAGAAACAAGGCCATTGCCATGCCGAAGATCTCGGTGCAGGACACATGAGCATCAAATCCGATCGCTGGATACGTCGCATGGCCGCTACCGGCATGATCGAGCCGTTCGAGCCGCGGCAGGTGAAACAGAACGGCGGCGGACGGATCGTATCGTTCGGCACGTCCAGTTACGGCTACGACGTGCGCTGCGCGGACGAGTTCAAGATTTTCACCAACATCAACTCGACCATCGTCGATCCCAAGGATTTCGACTCGCGCAATTTCGTCGACTTCAAGGGCGATTGCTGCATCGTCCCGCCCAACTCGTTCGCGCTGGCGCGCACGGTCGAATACTTCCGCATCCCGCGCAACGTGCTGACGATCTGCCTCGGCAAGAGCACCTACGCGCGTTGCGGCATCATCGTCAACGTGACGCCGCTGGAGCCCGAGTGGGAAGGCCACGTGACGCTGGAATTTTCCAACACCACGCCGCTGCCGGCCAAGATCTACGCCAACGAAGGCGTGGCGCAGATGCTGTTCCTGGAATCCGACGAGGTCTGCGAGACCAGTTACCGCGATCGTGGCGGGAAATACCAGGGACAGAAGGGCGTGACGCTGCCGAAGACGTGATGCGGGGCATGGCGCTTGGCGCTATGCTTCTGCGATTGAACGGAGAACCAAGATGATCGCTCCCACATTCATCACGCGCCTGCTGGGCGTCTCACTGTTCGCGCTGACCCTGGTGCTGGCCGGCTGCTACGGCCGCGTGCGCAGCGGCGGCGAGTCGGTGGTCGACGTGCCGCAGCAGTACGACATGACCCTTGAAGCCGCCAAGGACGGGCAGTTCATCCTGGACGGCGCGACGCTGAGCCTGGACGACCTGGGCGGACATTTCCGCTATCTCGCCGACCAGAAGCAGTTGCCGAAAACGGTGCTGCTGAAGGACGGCCCGGATGCGGACGTCAAGAACGCGCAACTGGAATATTTCGCCGGGCTGCAGTTGAGCTTCCACTTCACCGGCTACGTGCAGCACAAGGACAAGCTGCAATTGCTGAGCGCGGTCGAGGACAAGAACGCGCCCGTCAGCGCGAGCAGCTCTCAATAGAGTCTCACGACTCCGCGCCGCCGGCGATCCGCGCGTCCGCGCCCGCCGGGATGGACACGCGCACGATGATTTCCAGCGCGCGGATCATTTCATCCAGCAGCATCGCGGGTGCGCGGTGTCTTGCCCCTTGTTCTGGCAGGTAGGGCAGGTGGACGAACCCCGCGCGCGTCCGCATGCGTCGCGTCCCGTGCATCAGCGCGTAGAACACCGCATTGCAGACGTAAGTGCCCGCCGTCTGCGAGATGTGCGCGTCGACGCCGGCGTGGTGCAACGAAGCCA
>DASXWZ010000156.1:0-12552 GCA_036503375.1 Rhodanobacteraceae bacterium
ATGCGGTTGACGCCGGCGCGCGCGTAACCGTCGAAGCGCCCGTGCTCGACGGTGCCGGGGTTGGTTTACAGCGTGATCTCGCAATCGGGCGTAAAGCGCAACCTGGACGATGCGCCGTCAAGGATTTCCGCGATTGCTTCCGGCGGAAACAGGCTGGGCGTGCCGCCGCCGAAGAAGACGCTGACGATTCCGCGGCCTCGCAGCGCATCGCCGAAATCGCGCAGATCGCGATCCAGGTCAGCCAGCAGCGCAGCGACATATTCGCGCACCGGCAACTGCCCGCGCAGTCCGTGCGAATTGAAATCGCAGTACGGACATTTTTTCACGCACCAGGGGATGTGGATGTACAAGGCAAACGGGACTCGGGACTCTGGACTCGGGAAAGAAGTTCGCGCGGCATCGGTCGGCTGAATCCCCGGGGAGGAAGGGTCCGATCTGGCGGGCAGGTGTGTCATTCAGAACACCGTGCCCCGAGCTGCTCGCACAATCTCGCCACTGCCTGTCCGCGATGACTGATGCGGTTCTTCAATACGGGATCGAGTTCCGCGGCACTCAACCCGTTGCCGTCGTCGGGCAGGAACACCGGGTCGTAACCGAAGCCGCGCTCGCCGCGTGGCGCGCGCAGGATGCGCCCGCGCCATCGTGCATGCGCGATCAATGGATCGGGATCGGCAGCCGAATGCAGCAGCGCCAGCACGCAGACGAAATGCGCTCCGCGGTTTTCGTCCGCAACGGCATGCAATTGATACAACAGCTTGTCGATATTCGCCTGCGCGTTGCCGTGCTCTCCGGCGTAACGCGCCGAATACAAGCCCGGCGCGCCTTCCAGCGCGTCGACGCACAGGCCGGAATCGTCGCCGAGGGCCGGCAGACCGCTCGCGCGCGCGGCGTGGCGCGCCTTCAGGATCGCGTTCTCGACGAAGGTCGTTCCGGTTTCATCGGCATCGACGATGCCCAGTTGCGATTGCGCGATCAGTTCGATGCGCGCGCTCTCCAGCAACCCTCGCAACTCGGCGAGCTTGCCGGCGTTACCGCTGGCCAGCACCAGCTTCATGCGCTGCCGATCAGGTCCCAGCGGTTGCCGTACAGGTCCCGGAAAACGACCACGGTGCCGTAGGTTTCATGGCGCGGGTCGCCATCGAACTGCACACCGGCTGCGGCCAGTCGCGCATGATCGCGCACGAAGTCGTCGGTGTGCAGGAAAAAGCCGACGCGTCCGCCGTGCTGGTTGCCGATGCAAGCGTGTTGCTCGGGCGTCGAGGCTTTCGCCAGCAACAGGTTGAACGCGGTATCGGTCGATGGTGCCACGCGCACCCAGCGCTTGCCGTCGCCGAGAGCGCTGTCTTCCATCAGCACGAAACCGAGCGCGCGTGCATACCACTCGATCGCCTCGTCGTAGTCGCGCACCAGCAGCGCGATCTGCGCGATACGGCGATTCATGATTGCGACAGCGCCGTGCGCTGCAACGCGATCAATTCTCCGATGCCTTTCTGCGCCAGCGCCAGCATCGCATCCAGCTCCTCGCGGCGGAACGCATGGCCTTCGGCGGTGCCCTGCAATTCGATGAAGGCGCCACCGTCGTTCATCACGATGTTCATGTCGGTGTCGCAGGCGGAATCTTCCGCGTAATCGAGATCGAGCACCGGCACGCCGCGATGCACGCCCACCGATACCGCGGCCACCGCGCCGTGCACTGGATTGCGCCTCAGGCCTTCGCGTTTCATCACCGCGTTCACCGCGTCGACCAGCGCGACATACGCGCCGGTGATCGCCGCGCAACGCGTGCCGCCGTCGGCCTGCAAGACATCGCAATCCAGCGTGATCACGCGTTCGCCGAGCGCGGCGCGATCCACGCATGCGCGCAAGCTGCGTCCGATCAACCGCTGGATTTCCATGCTGCGGCCGCCCTGGCCGCCGCGCACCGCTTCGCGCTGCGTGCGTTCGGAGGTCGCGCGCGGCAACATGCCGTATTCGGCGGTGACCCAGCCTTGGCCCTTGCCGCGCAGCCACGGTGGCACGCGTTCCTCGACGCTCGCTGTACACAGCACGCGGGTATCGCCGCAGGCGATCAGCACCGAGCCTTCGGCGTGCCGGGTGTAATGGCGCTCGATGGTGACCGCGCGCAACTGGTCGGGCGCGCGGCCGGAAGGACGGGTGATCGTGGTCATGACCATACCGGGATGCGAGCCGGCAAGTTTAGCGCGTCATCATCATCGATGAATGGCATACTGCGCGCTCGTGCAACCGGGACGAGCCGATGATCCGCAGCATGACTGCCTATGCCAACGCGGAGAGCACCACCGCGCAGGGCTGGCTCGCCTGCGAAGTGCGCGCTGTCAATCATCGTTTCCTGGAAACCGGCGTGCGCCTGCCGGATGAATTGCGTACGCTGGAACCTGCCTTGCGCGAACGCATCGGCGCGCGGGTCTCGCGCGGCAAGCTCGATCTTGCGATGCGCTATCGCCCGCCGTCTTCCGCCGCCCACCTGTTGCTCGATCCGCGCGCGGCCGAACAATTGTCCACGCTGGCGCTGGAGTTGCGTACACGCTTCCCCCAACTCGCCACCGATTTCGCCACGCTGCTCGGTTGGCCGGGATTGCTGGTGAAGCCGGAACTGGATCAGGCCGGCCTGACGCAGGCGGCGCTTGCATTGCTGGAGCGCACGCTGGAGGAATTCGTCGCGGGCCGCGAACGCGAGGGCGAAAAGCTCGCCGCCGCGATCGCCGAACGTCTCGATGGCATCGAAAAGATCATCGCCGAGGTGCGCGCATTGCTGCCGGAAATTCGCGCGGCCCTGCGCGCCAAGCTGGAGGCGCGCCTGGCGGAAGTGCAGCAGGCACCCGAGCCGGGCCGCCTGGAACAGGAACTCGTAATGCAGGTTTCGCGGATGGACGTGGACGAGGAACTCGATCGCCTCGATGCGCACGTGCACGAAGCGCGACGCGTGCTGAAGCTGAAGGAACCGGTCGGCCGCCGCCTCGATTTCCTGATGCAGGAATTCAATCGCGAGGCCAATACGCTCGGTTCCAAATCCGTCGATGCGCGCCTCACCCGCGCCGTGCTGGAACTGAAGGTGCTGATCGAGCAGATGCGCGAGCAGGTGCAGAATCTGGAGTGATGTTGCTGTCTTCGCGTCTTTCCTGACGGCGATTGCCGTTTTATGACATTGGCGCGTACCGATATCGGCTCACTGGAAAATACCCAGTTGTAATTGTTTCGAATACGCCGATTCGCCTGTCGGAATCAGTCTGGAAATCATGACGAGATCGAAACGGCTATGCCGCTCCTTTCGCGAAGCACAGGTTGACGGTCAGGATGTCGGACGTGACCCGTAGCCGAGGAGGCCGCGCGACTCGCAACAGCCCCCGATCGTTCAATCAAGGTGCACCGACGAATTCTCCAGCCCCCGCGCGTACCAGGCCCGCCGGTTCGAGAACCATCCGCCCTGGCCGAGTGCTATTGCACGTGCACTTCCATGAGCGTCTGCTGAGGATCCTGTGGAGTAGCATTTGCATCGCCGACGGCAAGGACGGCTTGCGGCGAGGCGGTGATTCCCAGGAATTCCGAGATCTGGTTCGCCGTGGGCGTTTGCGAAACCACCCACGCGCTGCCGTTCCAGTTTTCAGCCAGCGTCTGCTTCTGCGCGCCCGGGCCCAAGGCCCAACCCACCGCCCATACGTCTCGCGGCGAAACAGCAACCACGGCGTTGAACTGCGCGGGCGAAAGGTCCGGGCCGGAAACGACGGTCCACGAAGTTCCATCCCAATGCTCGGTGAGAGTCGCCACGTTCGACGGGAAGGAATGACCCACCGCCCACGCATCATCGGCAGCAAGGGCTGTGACGCCCTCCAGTTCGCTGCTGGCGCCGTTGTCCGGGCTTGCGCTGACGGACCATCTGCTGCCATCCCAATGCAGAACCATCGAGTGGGTCTGCAGTTTCCGGTCGAAGAAGGAGCCCACTGCCCAGACGTCCGTTGACGAACTGCCTCCCACAGCCGTGAGATCACCGCCCTGTTGCACGGTCGGCGTGGGCACGACGGACCAGCTTTGCCCATCCCAATGCTCGGCGAGCGTTCCGGTGGCATCTTGCCCCACCGCCCAGACGTCGTTCGGCGAAATGGCCGTGACCGCCTGGAAGGTGTCGCCGCCCGACAGCACCGGCGTATCGATCAACTGCCACGACGATCCATTCCAGTGCAGCGCAAGTGGATGCACGCCGAGACCGGCATCTCCCCAACGGCCCACCGCCCACGCATCGTCAGCCGATGATGCCGCCACCCCGATGAGATTCATGAACACCGCGCCCGCGGGATTGGGGTGACGAATGCGCTGCCAACGGTTCCCGTTCCAGTGCAGGATCACGCCCTGACTGTTGAAGTCCGGCAGGCCGGTCGTTCCCACAGCCCAGGCATCTGAACCGGAAATCGCGGCAGCCGCGTTGAGCTGGTTGATGGTGCCGATACTGGGGGAGGAAATGATCTTCCATCGGCCTGGGGCAGATGCCACCGATGCCGAAGCGAGACAGGATCCGATTGCCACGCCCGCCACAATGATGCACTTCCAGGATTCGTCCGATCCTCTATTCGCTAGTTTCATTTGAGATATTCTCCCGAGCTTCGCCGAGGCCGATGCGGTGAGTGCACTGGCGCGAAAATTTGGTTCATTTCGAGATGACCCGTCATTGTCCGGCTCGTGCCATTGCCGTCTCGATCGCGCCGGCATACCGGGCGGGATCCTGGAACGGCAGGTGCCCTCGGTCATGAGGCCAGAGGAAACTCCATCGGGAGGCGGGCCCGTATTTCCTGACGGCGAATCGCCTGTCGAAATGCATCCGGTTGGCGCGACATGAAGGTGAGCGAAGATCACACCGCTCGCAATCCAAGGAGAACGCCATGAAATATTCCATCCTGATTTACGACAGCCCCGAAGGCCGTGCCCAGATGCAGGGACCGAAAGCCGGAGAACTCTTCGCGCAATGGCCGCCGTTCCTGAAGATCATGCAAGATGCCGGAATTTACCTGGCAGGCGCAGGACTGCAGCCGGCGGACACCGCCACCACCTTGCGCTTCGACAACGACAAGCGGCTGGTGCAGGACGGCCCTTATGCCGACACCAAGGAGCAGCTCGGCGGCTTCTACATGATCGATGTTCCCGACCTGGATACGGCGCTCGAGTGGGCCGCGCGGACCCCTCGCCTGCCGGGCCAGGTGATCGAAGTGCGCCCGAACCTCGTGGTTCCCGGCAATTGAACCGCAACCATGTGCGCGGTGTCGACGCCGCGCACATGGTGGCATGTACCGAGCGAATCGGGATGCATCCCATGACACGCGATCCCGCTTTTGCTTTTTTTGCCGCCGTGGCCGCGAGTCAGAACGTGGAATGGACGCCGGCCGATTCGCCGAAATTCGGCGCCGATGCGCTGCGCGTCAATGGCAAGATCTACGCGGCCCTGACGCGCAGCCGTCGGCTGCTGCTGAAACTGCCGCCCACGCGTGTTGCGGAATTGCTGGAGTCGAAGCGTGCCGAGCGGATGCAAAGCGGCGGCCGGGTCATGAAGGGCTGGATCACGCTCCCGCCGGACGACAAAAGCGAGTGGATCGCGCTGTCGGAAGAAGCGCGCGTTTTCGTCGCCGCTGCAAGCACGCCCACGCGGAGATGAGGCAGCCCGCGCGTCTTGCCGTCGAGTCGGTTGCGCGCGAGTCGCGCGCGCGCCTGCTGGCTTTTCTCGCCGCCCGTGCACACGATGTCGCCGCGGCCGAGGATGCGCTGTCCGATGCGTTCCGTTCCGCGCTGGAGCGCTGGCCGCACGATGGCGTGCCCGACGTTCCGGAAGCCTGGTTGTTGACGGCGGCGCGCTGCCGCCTGATCGACGCGACCCGGCATTCGCAGGTGCAGTCGGAGTCCGCACCGGGATTGATCGCGGCAGTGGAAGATGCACAGTCGCTGCTGGATGAAGAGCAGGCGTTTCCGGATGAACGCCTGAAACTCATGTTCGTGTGCGCACACCCGGCCATCGACGCCGCTGCGCGCACGCCGCTGATGCTGCAGACCGTGCTGGGTCTCGATGCGGCGCGGATTGCCTCCGCGTTCCTGGTCAAACCTGCGGCGATGGGTCAGCGGTTGTCGCGGGTCAAGACCAAGATTCGTGGCGCAGGCATCGCATTCGAGATCCCGCGTGTGCAGGATTTGCCGGAGCGCCTCGATGCGGTACTGCAGGCGGTCTACGCGGCCTATGGAAGCGGCTGGGACGATGTCGCCGGAGCGGATCCACGCCGCAAGGGTCTGGCTGCGGAAGCGCTGGAGCTTGGAGCGCTGCTGGTGCGGTTGATGCCGGGCGAACCGGAAGCGTTGGGCCTGTCGGAATTGATGTTGTATTGCGAATCGCGGCGTGACGCGCGCCGCAACGAGGCCGGCGAATACGTGCCGCTCAGCGAACAGGACGTCAGTCGCTGGTCGATGCCGATGATCAAACAGGCCGATCGCCTGCTGCGCGATGCCGGACACATGCGACGGCCCGGCCGTTTCCAACTGGAGGCTGCCATTCAGTGCGCGCACGCACAGCGCGCACAAGGCGGCGAGATCGACTGGAACGCGATCGCGACGCTATACGAAGGTCTGGTGCGAATCAGCCCGACGATCGGCGCGCAGATCGGTCGCGCCGCGGCGATAGCGCAGGCTTGCGATGCGCACTCGGGTTGGAAGCTGCTGCAGGAGATTCCTGCCGACGCGGTCGCGACTTATCAACCGTACTGGGCGTTGGCAGCGCACTTGCTCGCGCGAATGCAGCGCGGCGATGAAGCCCGCGCCGCGCGGGAACGCGCAATCGGCCTTTGCGATGATGCAGCGATGCGCAGGTTCCTGATGAAAAGCCGGCACCGCGGCCTGCACCGAATCGACCGCGCCGAAACGCCCGACGCGGGTGTTGAGGATCCGCGGGACATCGATTGAAGTATGGTTCTGATCGACCTGCTGGGCAGATGCTTTATCTCGCTGCGATATCGAGGTACGACGTGTTATCGGCTCGTCGGCGAGGATGAGAATTGCGAATCGCTCGAGCGCCGGATTGATTGCTGGACAAGCGGATGTGTCGGCAGCACGCGAATGACGGATTCCTCCGGTATGTTGCTGACGTCAGTGGCGGCGCACGACCCTGACTTTGCCGCTGTTGCCCCCGCCGCACAGCAGGTGACCGCTGCCGTCGGCCTCGAGTCCCGACACGACCATTCCCGCTGGCATGTCCAGTTGTTCCAGCAGCTCGCCCGTTTCCGGATCGACGCGGCGCAGGTCGCTGGCTTCGTCTTCCCAAGTGCCGTGCCACAGTTCGCCTTCGCTCCACGTAACGCCGGTGACGAAACGTCTGGATTCGATGGTGCGAAGCACCGTACCGGTTTCGGGATCGATCTGGTGGATCTTGCGCGCGCGGTATTCGCCCACCCACAGCGTGCCTTCCGCCCATGCGAGCCCGGAGTTGCCGCCCTCGCCGGGCGCGGGAATCGTGGCCAGCACGCGTCCGGTTTCCGGGTCGATCTTCTGGATGCGATCCTCGGCGATCTGGAACAGGTGCTTGCCGTCGAAGGCCGTGCCCGCGTGCGAGGCGACATCGATCGAGCGCGATTTCTTTCCGCTCGCCGGATCGATGGCTTCCAGCCGGTCACCCGTCGCGATCCAGATCTTCTCGCCGTCGAAGGTCACGCCGGCCACGTTGTCGGCGTCGGCGAACGGGCCATACTCGCGAATGATTTCCGCTGGCGATCGTTTCATGTCGGGACACCTGTCGGTCGGGTTGATGAGATCCTAGTCGCCCGGCAGCGGGGCAGGGAGCAACAATGTCGTCGCGAATCCCGGCAGCGGCGGCATCGTCCATCGGCGCGCGCGCGCTCGGCCGAACGACTGGATCTTGCCCGCCACCGACAGCGCATCCAGTCCGCGCTGCACGTTGCGCTGGCTGGTTCCGAGGGCAAGTGCGAGCGCCGAACTCGACCACGCTTCGCCGTCGGCAAGCAGGGCCAGCAGCGCCGGATGATTTTCCTCCACCGGCTGTGCCAGCACGACGACCGCGGGCGCGCGTTTCGGCGCAAGCGCGAATCCTTCGGGTGCCGCGCGAACGTCGGCGAGCGGCCGCAACGCCGAGCGGAGCCGACCGATTTCGACCCGCAATCGCGCTCGGTGCGATTCGTCGAAGTATCTGGTCCGGAACGCGAGCGTGATCAGCACTTGCCGCGGCACGTCTTCGGGATACGCTTCTGCAAGGGCACGTGCGAGCGCAAACAGCACCGGGCGTGACGCGAGCCGTACCGCCCCGTGGGCGTCGCGCACGACATAGTGGCACGCGTCCACGATGAATGCGTTCGAGGCAAGCAGCACCTCGACTTCCTCCAGCCGCAGCAGCCGTTCCCCGTCGCGCGCGACCAGGCGCGCCGCGGGCGCGTGCAACGTGCGGGATGCGTTTTCCACTTCGGCTGCCAGCGCGGGAATGCGTGCCGCGCGCGCCGCGCTTGCGGCACGCAGCAAGGCCTCGTGTGCGGCGGCCGCACGGATGCGACGCATCGCGATTCCGGCCAGTGCCAATGCGTGGATGGCCTGCAAGGCCGGCGGCAGCGGCGCAGGATCGAACGCCTCGAGCGCGCGCTCGGCCTCGTCGAGGCGGCCGATCAGCAGCAGGCGTCGGATCGAAAGGTAAAACGCGTGCGCGGCGTTCACGCGGTCGCCATGGGCTTCGAGCGTGGCGCGCGCGGCGGCAAGCGCCTTGACAGGCCAGCCGAGGTCGCGCGATGCGAACGCGATCTCGGCTTCGGCAACCACGCAGCGCGCACGCGCCACCGTTTCCTTGGGACCGAACGCGCGTGCCGCACGCCGCACCAGCGCCTTCGCGCGATCGAGATCGCCGAGCTGTGCCATCGCGATGCCGCGCACTGCGAGCGCCGGCGCGTCCTCGCGCAAGGCGACCCGCTTCAGCGCGCCCAGCGGGTCGCCCACCGCCAGTGCGCGCGCCGCGGCCGTAATCAGCGAGTCCATGCGAGCCCGATCGTCAATCGCGCCACATTTGTCACTCCCACCTTGCGAAAGCCCGGTCGCATTCTATCGACGCGCCGGAGACAACCCGTCACCGGCATGGCAGGAACGCACGGAGAGAACGAATGAAAGACATCACCGTATGGGGCGTGGACTGGCTGCCGCCCGTGGCACAGGGACTGGTGCGGGACTTGCGCGTGCGCTGGGCGCTCGAAGAGGCGGGGATCGCCTATGAAAGCCGGTTCGCCGGCGCCGCGGAGCGGAACTCCGATGCGTATCGGCGCAAGCATCCTTTCGGCAAGGTGCCCGTGATGGAGTCCAGTGACGGAATCTTGTTCGAATCGGGCGCCATCATTTACGTCATTGCCGAGCAGTGCGAGACGCTGATGCCGCCCGGACGGCGTGCCGAAACGCTCGCCTGGATGTTCGCGGCGCTCGATACCGTCGAGCCGCCGATCTGGAATCTGTTTGCGATGGATGTGCTGCACCATGGCGAAGCGTGGACAGAACTGCGGCGTCCCGGCACGGTCGACGAAGTCAAGGCCCGATTGACCGCACTCTCCGAATGGCTCGGGGACCGCGATTATCTGCTGGACGGCTTCACGGCGGCCGACATCCTGATGATCACTGTGCTGAGGTTCATCCGGCACACTGATCTGGTGGCCGGATTCCCGATCCTTGATGCCTACGTCAAGCGCTGCGAAGCGCGGCCCGCGTTCCGGGCGGCCCTGCGCAACCAGATGGCCGGATACGAGCACCACGCGCCGCTCGCGGCGTGACTTCGAGAAGGAGAACGTGTGATGACCAAGCAGACATCCCGACACAAGACCGGAACGCGCGACGAATGGCTGAAGGCGCGGCTGGAATTGCTCGCTGCGGAAAAGGATCTGACGCGCCGTAGCGATGAGGTCGCGCGGCAACGGCAGGCGCTGCCGTGGGTGCGGATCGACAAGGAATACCGGTTCGACACGGACGAGGGCATGGCTTCGCTGGCGGACCTGTTCCGTGGACGCTCGCAACTCCTCGTCTACCACTTCATGTTCGGACCCGATTACAAGGCCGGCTGCGTATCTTGCTCGGCGATCGCCGACGGTTTCAATGGATTCGCCGAGCACCTCGCCAACCACGACGTGATGCTGTGGGCCATTTCGCGCGCGCCGCTGCCGAAATTGCAGGCCTACAAACAGCGGATGGGCTGGACGTTCCCGTGGGCGTCCTCGTTCCAAAGCGATTTCAATTTCGACTACGGCGTCGGGTTCACCGAGGCACAGCAAGACCGCGGGTATGCGTACAACTTCGACGAAAATCCGCCGCTTCCGGCAGACGCACAGGGCGCCCCGGACGGCCACGCGGCCAAGTGTGGCGTGGACCTGCGGACTTACCTGCGAGAGCTGCCCGGGATGAGCGCGTTCGTCCTCGAAGATGGCGCCGTCTATCACACCTATTCCACCTACGCGCGCGGACTGGATGGTCTCTGGGGCATGCACCAATGGCTCGACCGCGCCCCGCAAGGGCGCAATGAAACGGCTCCCTGGTGGCGCCGACACGACGAGTACGGTCAGCGCTGAAGCGAGTCATCGGTGCTGCATCAGATCGTGCCTCAAGAGGACGGAAACATGGGCGAGCTCAGCACTACCCGGCGTGCCTGCGATGCGATGGAAGGCGCAGGCATCCGGGCGGACGGCGCATTGGGGGTCGTCGAATGGCTGCACCTCGCAGCGACGCCGACCTTCGCCGCGATGGCATTGCTGACAGTCTTCGCGGGCAATCCGGCGGACATGCTGTGCTCGGCGCACAGCATGTCGCCGCTGATCGGCATGACGACGATGTACCTGCTGATGAGCGTTCTTCACGCAGGACCATGGTTGAAGCGGGTTGCGAGACGGCGCAGTGAAACTCGCAATCCGTAGCAGCACGCGTTGCGAAATTTCTCTGGTCTTGCCTGGTGGCCTGCGTGATTTGCAAATGTCTGACGAGCTGACGACTCGTCGCAAAGCTCGTTTCCCCTGGCCGGCCGACGCTTTTTGCGCCGGTATCACGATCATGTCTGCGGATGCCAAGGCACTCGCACCCATGACTATTTTTCTTCCCGTGAATCTCCCGTTTCTTGCTGCAAACTGCCTTGACGCTGAGGTGAATAGTTGTTATCCCATGGTCCGCTCATGGACCATCAAGCCCACCTTCTCTGGTTCGCGCGTGAGGTTCTTCCTCACGAGGCGGATGTGCGCAGGTGGCTGACTGCGCGGGTGCGTGGCCTGACCGGCTGCGATATCGACGAAGTGATGCAGGAAGCCTACGCGCGGTTGTGGTCCGCCGATGCAAACAAGATCGGCAACGCGCGCGCTTATCTCTTTGTCACTGCGCGCCATATCATCGGTGAGCACCTTCGCCGGCTGCGGATCGTCCCGATCGAATTGATGGCGGATTTGGAATCGCTGAACGTCGTAGAAGACGAGATCAGTGCGCACCGCCGTCTGAGCGGTCAGCAGGAGATCGCCCGCTTGCAGGACATTTTGTCGCGGCTTCCGCCGAAATGCCGGCGTGCGTTTCAGTTCAAGAAGTTCGACGGGATGTCGCAACGGCAGATCGCCGAACGCATGGGTATCGCGGAAAGCACGGTCGAAAAGCACCTCGCCAAGGCACTGCGAATCATCGTCCGGGAGATGAAGGCAGGAACGGAACTTGAAAAAGTCGAGAATCCACGTGCGCGGCAGACCGAGCGAAAGCGCTGATATCGAGTCGGCCGCATCGCGATGGGCGATCCGTGTCGCGGAAGGGCCTCTGGGTACGGACGAACAGCACGAGCTGGACGCCTGGCTGAAAGGCAGTCCGGCGCGGCTGGGTGCGTTCGTGCGCGCGCAGGCGGCTTGGGCGGACGTCGATCGGATCATCGCTCTCGATCCCGGGGCGCGCGTGCTGCATCCCGCATCGGTGGTGAAGCATCGGCCATGGGTGCCGTTTGCGCTTGCGGCTTCGCTGGCGTTGATGGTGCTTGTCGGACTGTCCGCTTACAGCCAGCTCGCGGGACGCGTGGCGACGGGTCGCGGCGAGATCCTGCAGATGGTGTTGGCGGATGGTTCCGCCTTGACCCTCAACAGCGACTCGGTGGTCCAGGTCCGCTACGACAAGGCCGTGAGAAGGATCGTGCTGCGCCGTGGCGCCGCGTTCTTCCAGGTCGTGCACAATTCCGAGCGGCCCTTCGTTGTCGAAGCGGGCGACGTTTCCGTGACAGATATCGGTACGGCATTTGCCGTGGATCGTGACGGTAACCATGTTGCGGTGACGGTTTCACACGGCATCGTCAAAGTGGACGATCGCAGGGACCGCGCGGACAGACAGCAGTACATCCGTCGCGACGAACAGTTCGTCGCCGCGTCCGCCGGATCGCGCAAGGTCGCACTGACCACCAACGAGGTCAGCCGGCAGCTCGCCTGGCGCAAGGGGTTGCTGGTGTTCGAAGGACGCCCGCTTGGCCCGGCGGCCGATGAAGTCAGCCGCTATTCCAAGGTGCCGGTGGTGATAGATGATCCCACGCTCGCG
>DASXWZ010000157.1:0-10269 GCA_036503375.1 Rhodanobacteraceae bacterium
ATCCTGCGCTCCTACCTGCGGCTCATCCAGGCCACCCTGCGCACCAGCTTCTACCAGCGCGGCGCGGACGGCCGGCCGAAGTCCTACGTCGCGTTCAAGCTCGACCCGCAGGCGATCCCCGACCTGCCGCAGCCGCGCCCGAAATACGAGATCTTCGTATACTCGCCCCGGTTCGAGGGCGTGCACCTGCGGTTCGGCGCGGTGGCCCGGGGCGGCCTGCGCTGGTCGGACCGGCGCGAGGATTTCCGCACCGAGGTGCTGGGGCTCGTCAAGGCGCAGATGGTCAAGAACACCGTGATCGTGCCGGTCGGTTCCAAGGGTGGATTCTTCGTGAAGCGTCCGCCGGTCGGGGGCGATCGCGACGCGATCCAGGCCGAAGGCATCAGTTGCTACAAGCTCTTCATCAACGGCCTGCTCGACATCACGGACAACCTCGTCGAAGGCAAGATCGCGCATCCGCAGCAGGTGGTGCGCCACGACGGCGACGATCCGTATCTCGTCGTCGCGGCCGACAAGGGCACGGCCACGTTTTCCGACATCGCCAACGGCATCGCGATCGAGCACGGCTTCTGGCTGGGCGACGCGTTCGCGTCGGGCGGATCGGCCGGTTACGACCACAAGGTGATGGGCATCACCGCCAAGGGCGCGTGGGAATCGGTCAAGCGGCACTTCCGCGCCCTGAGCCGCGACTGCCAGAGCCAGGACTTCACCTGCGTGGGCATCGGCGACATGTCGGGCGACGTGTTCGGCAACGGCATGCTGCTGTCGAAGCACACGCGCCTGCTCGCCGCGTTCGACCACCGCCACATTTTTCTTGATCCGGATCCGGACGCGGCCGCGTCGTTCGCCGAGCGGATGCGCATGTTCAAGCTGCCGCGTTCGAGCTGGGACGATTACGACAAATCGAAGATCAGCGCGGGCGGCGGCGTGTACGCGCGTTCGCTGAAGTCGATCCCGGTGTCGAAGGAAGTGCGTTCGGTGCTCGGCATCGGCAACGACGTCGAACAAATGACCCCGGTCGAATTGATGCGCGCGATATTGAAATCACCTGTCGACCTGCTGTTCAACGGGGGCATCGGGACCTACGTCAAGGCCGCGAGCGAAACCAACGCGGATGCCGGCGACCGCGCCAACAATGCGCTGCGCATTGACGGCCACGAGCTGCGCTGCAAGATCGTGGGCGAGGGCGGCAATCTCGGCTTTACCCAGAAGGGCCGCATCGAGGCCGCGCAGCACGGCGTGCTGCTCAACACCGATTTCATCGACAACTCCGCAGGCGTGGACACCTCGGATCACGAGGTCAACATCAAGATCCTGCTGAACGACGCGGTGCAGCGCGGCGAACTCAGCATGGAGCAGCGCAATACGTTGCTGGCTTCGATGACCGACGAGGTCGAGAAGCTGGTGCTGTGGGACAACTACCGGCAGAACATCGCGCTGTCGTTGATGGAGCACATGTCGGTGCAGCGGCTGGGTTCCAAGGCGCACTTCATCCGCACGTTGGAAGCGCATGGGCAACTGGATCGCCAGATCGAATCGCTGCCTTCGGACGCGGAACTGGCCGAGCGCAAGGCGCGGCATCTGGGCTTGACGCGTCCCGAGCTGTGCATCCTGCTGTCCTACGCCAAGATCGTGCTGTATCAGCAGTTGCTGGATTCGGATGTGCCCGAGGATCCCTGGCTCTCGCACGAACTGGAACGCTATTTCCCGGAACCGCTGCGCGAAAAGTATTCCGCCAACATGCAGCGGCACCGGTTGAAGCGGGAGATCATCGCCACCGCGGTCACCAACTCGATGATCAACCGCATGGGCGCGACCTTCATGCTGCGCATGCAGGAAGACACGGGCCAGTCGCCGGCATCCGTGGCCAAGGCCTACAACGCCGCGCGCGAGATCCTCGGTGCGCGCGAATTCTGGGCGCGCATCGAGGCGCTGGACGGACAGGTCGCCGAAGGCACGCAGGTCGACGCGCTGCTAAAGATCTGGGCGCTGCTGCGGCACATGACGCGTTGGCTCTTGAACAAGCCCGGCACCGTGCTGGACATCGCGGGCCTGGTCGAGCGTTATCACCCGGGCATGGAGGCGCTGCGCGCGGCTTTGCCGGCGGCGCTCACGCCCACGGGTCGTGCCTCGTTCGACGTCGACATGGAGAAGTGGCAGGGGCTCGGATTCCCGGATCAGCTCGCCGAGGACCTGGCCGAGGTGCCGGTGCTGGCGGTGGCGCTGGACATCGTCGAAACCGCGCGCGAGTCCGACCAGCCGATCGAAAAGGTGGCGCGCGTGTTCTTCGAACTGGGCGAGGCGCTGGACATCGAATGGCTGCGCAGCCAGATCGAGGCGCTGCCGGTGGAGAGCGGCTGGCACGCGCAGGCGCGCGGATCCCTGCGCGACGAACTGGCGTCACAACAGCGCGCGCTGGCGAACCAGGTGCTGGCGAGCAAGCTGAGCGACGGCGGGAGCGCGGTGGCCGCGTGGCTGGGCCGCGACGATCCCGCTTTGAAGTTCACCCGCTCGATGCTGGACGAGATACGCACGCAAAACGTGGATTACCCGATCGCATCCGTCGCGCTGCGCAGGCTGGCGCAGTTGGCGCAGGCCGGATGAAACGTAAGCCCTCAACCGTGAGCCGTGAGCCGAAAAAGCTTGCGGCAGATCATTTGACCGCGCGCGGCTGACGGCTCACTTCTTTTGCGGCACACTCCGCCCATGCCGCAGCTCTCCGCCAAACCCCGCATCGCGTTCGTCGCTTCGCAATCCGCCAAGGCGCGCGAGGCGGCGCGCGCGCTCGGCGCGCGCTAAGGCGACGCGCCGCTGGACGAGGCCGAACTGATCGTTGCTCTGGGCGGCGATGGTTTCATGTTGCGCACCCTGCACGAACACCGCGATCGCGGCCTGGCCGTGTACGGCATGAAGATAGGCCGGGTCGGATTCCTGATGAACCAGTTCGAACCCGACTCGCTGGAACGGCGTCTGGCCGCGGCGCATCCGGCGGTGCTGCACCCGCTGGAGATGCGCGTGTTGCGATCGGACGGCGGCGAAACCGGTGCGCTCGCGTTCAACGAAGTCTCGCTGCTGCGCCAGACCAACCAGGCCGCGCACGTGGAAGTCGCGTTGAACGGTACGGTGAAGATCGAGAACCTGATCTGCGACGGCGTGCTGGTCGCCACGCCGGCCGGTTCCACCGCCTACAACCTTTCGGCCTATGGTCCGATCCTGCCGCTGGATGCCAACGTGCTGGCGCTGACGCCGATCAGCCCGTTCCGTCCACGCCGCTGGCGCGGTGCGTTGTTGCCTTCATCCACCGAAGTGCGCCTGCGCACGCTGGAACCCGAACATCGTCCCTTGAGCGCGACGGCCGATTTCATCGAAGTGCGCCATGCGCTGGAAGTGATCGTGCGCGAAGCGCGCGAACACGCCGTCACCCTGCTGTTCGATCCCGAACACAATCTGGCGCAGCGGATACTTGATGAGCAGTTTGCTCCGTGAGTCGGAATTCGGGAAACGGGAAATCAGAAAAGCGAGAACAATCTTGTCTTCATTCCGGACGCGGCGGAGCCGCGATCCGGAATCTGCTCTTTCGCGAGCTGAAAAAGCAGATTCCGGGGTCCGTTCGCGATGCAGCCGCGAACGGCCCCGGAATGACGAGGTTGTTTATGCTTGCGCCGAGTCCCGAGTCCCGAGTCCGGAGTCCGGAGTCCGGAGTCCCGAGTCATGCAACGTACGCCATCACCTTTTCCGGCTCGCGCAGGAAATTCCCCTGCACGAAGTGCACGCCCGATGAGAACAGGATGCTCATGCTGGCGGCGTCTTCGACCCATTCGGCGATGGTGTGCTTGCCCGCGCCGTCCGCCTGCGTGCACAACTCCCGCACCTTGAGCTGGTTCTCGTCGTGCCTCGGCAGGTCGCGGGTGAAACTGCGATCGATCTTCAGGTAGTTGACGTCGATGTGTTTCAGCAACTGGAACGAATTCAGGCCCGAGCCGAACTGCTCCAGCGCGAACGCGCAGCCGTGCTGCCTCAACTGCTCGACCAGTTCGCGCGCGGGCTTCAGGCTGGTGACGACCTTGCTTTCCGGCATTTCGAACACGATCGCCGAACCCGGCACCTTGGCCGCCTTCAGCCGTTCGCCGATCCACGCACCGAGCTGCTCGTCCTGCAGCGAATCGACGGTGAGCTTGATGAACAGCGTGGCGTGCCCCGAGCGGTTCTTGCGTTCGGAGAGAACGTCGATCGCGCGACCGATCACCCAGCGGTCGATCGCCGGCAGGCGTCCGTGCCGTTCGGCGACCGGAAAGAAATACGTCGGCAACACCTCGCCGGATGGACCCTGCATGCGCACGAGCACTTCGTAATACTCGCCTTCGGCGCCGTGCAGGCTGATCACCGGCTGGTAGTACAGCACGAAGCCGTTGTGCGCGAGCGCGTTGTCGATCAGCTCCAGCCACTGCCGCTCCTTGGCCGCTTCGGCCTTGTCGGTCGCGGCGGGATCGTGGATGTCGCAGCGGTTGCCACCCTGCGATTGCGCGCTGCGCAGCGCGTGGCTGGCCTGCGCCAGAAGCGTCTGGGTGTTGGCGTTCTTTTCGCCCAGCAGGCTGCCGCCGATGCTGGCCGTGAGGCTGACCGAACGTCCCGCCGCTTCCACGATCCGCGCCTCGATGCCGGCACGGATCGCTTCGGCCACCCGTTGCACTTCCTCGTGCGGGCGCGACGCAAGCAGCACGCCGAACGCATGCTCGCCGATGCGGCCGGCGTGGTCGCCATCGCGCAATTTCGCCGAGATCGCCGCCGCCATCGCCTTCAGCAGTGCGTCGGTGCCGGCGATGCCGACCGAGTCGTTGACGCTCTGGAAATTGTCGGGTTCGATCAGCAGCAGCGACTGATCCTTCGTGCCATCCACCGTGGCCTTCACCGCCTCGTCGGCTCGCGCGAGGAAATGTGCGCGGTTGTAAAGGCCCGTCAGCGGATCGTGCGACTTCATTTCCTCGAGTTGCCGGGCCAGTTCCGGATCGACCTCCTGCCGGCGGAACACGATCTGCAGACACGGCTCGCCTTCGTAACTGGCGGGCGAGAACTCCATGACGGCGTCGAACGTGGAACCATCCGCGCGTTGCGCGGTGAGCTCCAGCCGCGGCGGCGGTTTCTCGCCGCGCGAAAGCCGCTTCAGCAGATCCCTGAAGTCCGCGGTATGCGCCGGCGCGATCAGGTCGAGCAGGGTCAGTCCTTCCACTTCCTCGAATTCATCGAAACCGAACATCTCGAGGTACGCGCGGTTGGCGCGCACGTGCGTGCCCTCGTGCACGTAGGCGATCGGATCGCGCGAGGAATCCAGCAGCGAGTCGCAGCGGCGTTCCGATTCCCGCAATGACGCTTCCAGCCGGCGCACGCTGCGCCGCATGTTCAGCGCATCCAGTTCGCGCCGCACCACCGCCTGCAATTGCTCCGGCCGTTTGCGCAGACCGATGCCGCGCGTGCCGGTGGTGAAGATGCGCACCACCATGTCCTCGTCGAGCTTTTCGGTCAGCGCCAGCAGCGCGATGTCTTTGCCGCTGGTCTCGATCAGGCGCGCGAGCGCGGAGTATTCGACCTCGCGCGAAGTCGGATTGGCCAGCACGACGTCGGGATTGAGCGACTCCAGCGTGGCGGCGAATTCCTCTTCGCTGGTGACGCGTTGCGGCCGCACCGCGATGCCGCCGTTGCGCAGCACGCTGACGACCTGTTCGGCGTCCTCGGCGACGTCCTCGACGATCACGATCCGGGTAACGGAGTCCTGCATCATGGGGAGCAATGGGTCATGGGGGCTGCCCGGTCTTGTACCGTAACACCGCGCGCATTGCCAGAACCAGGTTCACAACGGCGTCTTGGATGCCGAACCCGCGACCTCGCGCACCAGCCGCGGCACCAGGTAACCGGGCAGGCGCGCGCGCAGCCCTTCGACCAGACCTCGGGCACCGGCATCAGGGACCTCGAAATGCGCCGTACCGCTTACCCGGTCGAGTTGGTGCAGATAACACGGCAGCACGCCGCAGTCGAACAGTCTTTCCGACAGCGCGGCCAGCGCCTCCGCATTGTCGTTGATCCCGCGCAACAGGACGGACTGATTGAGCAGGACGGCGCCGGCTTCGCGCAATCGCCCGCAGGCGGCGCGCACGGTTTCATCGATCTCGTCCGGATGGTTCGCGTGCAGCATTACCACGCGTCGCAACGGCAGCGCGGCCAGCCACATGCAAAACGCCTCGTCGATGCGCTCGGGCAGCACCACCGGCACGCGCGTGTGGATGCGCAGCGTGCGCACGTGTGGAATGCGCGCGAGCGCCGCGCCGAACTCCGCCAGCTTGGAAGTCGACAGCACCAGCGGATCGCCGCCCGACAGAATCGCTTCGCGGATAGAGGGGTCCGAACGCAGGTGCGCCAGCGCTTGGCGCCATCCATTCGCCGCGGCGATCTCTTCCGAATACGGAAAGTGCCGGCGGAAACAGTAGCGGCACTTCACAGCGCAACTGCCGGCCGCGATCAACAGCGCGCGCCCGTCATATTTGTGCAGCACGCCCTGGGCCGCACGTGCCGCGAGGTCGCCGACGGCGTCGGTCGCATAACCTGGAGCGTCGTCGCATTCGGCCAGTTGCGGCAGCACCTGCAACAGCAGCGGATCGTGCGGGTTGCCCTTGCGCATGCGCGCGACGAATCCGCGCGGCACCCGCAGCGCGAAGCCCGCGTCATGCGGCGGCAGCTTGTCCGCGAACCCGCCGAGGCCCAGCAGGTCGAGCAGTTCGCGCGGATCGGTCACGGCCTCGCGCAGCGATTGCCGCCAGTCGGGCAGGGCTGGCGGCTGCGCAGACACGGCGGAAGCGGTTATCATCGGCGGTTCGGATTCGCGGACAGTCCACCATTGTATTGAAAGTGCGGGGAGGGATGCCCGCTTTTGATCTCCGCGATCAGGGAGCGATCGCAAAAATCACGGAGCGCATATGGCCACCTACGGCCTCAACGACGTCAGGAACGGGCTGAAGATCATCGTCGACGGCGACCCCTACACCATCGTCGACGCGGATTTCATCAAGCCCGGCAAGGGCCAGGCCTTCACCCGCATCAAGATCAGGAACCTGAAGAATGGTCGCGTCACGGAAAAAACCCTGAAGTCCACCGATTCGGTCGAAGGCGCCGACGTGATCGACACCGACATGCAGTACCTCTACGACGACGGCGAGTTCTGGCACTTCATGCAGCCGGACAACTACGAACAGCACACCGCCGACAAGAACGCGGTAGGCGACGCCGCGCAATGGCTGAAGGGCGAGGAGGAGTGCATCGTCACATTGTGGAACGGCACGCCGTTGTCGGTGACGCCACCGAACTTCGTGGAACTGAAGATCACCGAGACCGATCCCGGCGTTCGCGGCGACACGTCGGGCGGCGGCGGCAAGCCGGCCAAGCTGGAAACCGGGGCCGTGGTGCGCGTGCCGCTGTTCGTCAACCAGGACGAAGTGATCAAGGTGGATACACGCACGGGTGAATACGTCGGCCGGGTGAAATGACGCGCTCGCAATGACCGCGCCGCAATCCGTCGATCTTCTGATTTCCGCGCGCTGGGTAATCCCCGTTGAGCCGCACGGCGCGGTGTTGGAAGATCACGCCGTCGCGGTGGATGCAGGCGTGATCGCGGACGTCCTGCCGGTTGCGGATGCGGAAACGAAGTTCGCGCCGCGCGAGCACATCGATCTCGCGCAGCACGCGCTGATCCCCGGCCTGGTCAACGCGCACACCCACAGCCCGATGACGTTGATGCGCGGACTGGCGGACGACATGCCGCTGATGACGTGGCTGCGCGAACACATCTGGCCGGCCGAAGGCGCCGTGATGGGCGCGGAGTTCGTGCGCGACGGTTCGGAGCTGGCGATCGTCGAGATGCTGCGCGGCGGTACCACCACCTGCAACGAGAATTATTTCTTTCCCGATGCCTTCGCTCACGCGTGCGGGGGTTTCGGTTTCCGCGCGCGCGTCGGTCTGCCGATCGTGGAATTCCCCAGCGCCTGGGCCGCCGACATCGACGAATACTTCGATCGCGCGCTGGCGGTGCACGATGACCTCAAGGGTCATCCCTTGTTGTCCTGCACTTTCGCGCCGCACGCGCCGTACACGGTGTCCGATGCGAGTTTCGAACGCATCCGCACCTTGTCCGATCAGCTCGACCTGCCGGTGCACCTGCACCTGCACGAGACCGCCCAGGAGGTGGAGGATGCACGGCGCGAGCACGGTGCTCGCCCGTTCGCGCGCATGCAAAGCCTCGGTTTGATCAACGACCGGTTGATAGCGGTGCACATGACGCAGTTGACCGATGCGGAAATCGCCGCCTGCGCGGAAGGCGGCGTGTCCGTGGCGCACTGCCCGGAATCCAACCTGAAACTCGCATCCGGTTTTTGTCCGGCCGAGAAATTGCGCCGCGCCGGGGTGAACGTCGCAATCGGTACCGACGGCTGCGCCTCCAACAACGATCTGGACATGTTCGGCGAGCTGCGCACCGCGGCGCTGCTGGCGAAAGGCGTGGCGCAGGATGCCGCCGCGTTCGACGCGACGTATGCGTTGCGTGCCGCGACCTTGAACGGTGCGCGCGCGCTCGGTTTCGGAGATGCGATCGGTTCCATCGAGCCCGGCAAGCAGGCCGACCTGGCCGCCGTGCGGCTGGATGCACCCGAGACCCGGCCGGTCTACCATCCGGTTTCGCAATTGGTGTATGCGGCATCGCGCCGGCAGGTCAGCGATGTGTGGATCGCCGGTCAGCGCAAACTTGCGAATGGCGAACTGGTCGATGTCGACCTCGACGCGCTGCTTGCAAAGACCGCGCGCTGGCGCGAGCGCATCGCGGCGATCCGTTGATGCGCCTCGGTAGAATATCGACATGAGCGAGCCGACACACAACGTCAGCGTCGAAGAACTTGCGAAATTCGGCAAGCTCGCGAGCCGATGGTGGGATCCCGACGGCGAATCGCGCCCGCTGCACGATTTGAATCCAGCGCGCGTGGCGTGGATCACCGGACGCGTCGTGCTGAACGGCGCGCGCGTGGCCGACATCGGTTGCGGCGGAGGCATTTTATCGGAGGCGCTGGCGCGTGCCGGTGCCCAGGTCACGGCGATCGATCTCGCCCCGCCGCTGATCGACACGGCGCGACTGCACTTGCACGAATCCGGTTTGCAGGTCGACTACCGCTTGTGTTCCTCGCACGAACTCGCGATGGAGCAGCCGGAAGCGTTCGATGCGGTGTGCTGCATGGAGTTGATCGAGCACGTACCCGATCCGGCCGCGGTGGTCGCCGACCTCGCTGCGCTGGCCAAGCGCGGCGGACGCGTGTTCCTGTCCACACTCAACCGCACGCCCGCGGCGTTCGCGCTGGCGATCGTCGGCGCCGAATATGTGGCGCGGCTGCTGCCGCGCGGCACGCACCACTATGCGCAATTCCTGAAGCCGTCGGAACTTGCGGGGCTGCTGCGGCAGGCCGGCCTGGAACTCGACGAACTCGCAGGGCTGGCTTACAACCCGTTGACACGCAAGGCATCCATCACCTCCCGTGTGGACGTGAACTACCTGGTTTGCGCGCGCAAGCCTGCATGAATCGTCCCGTCCTGCCGCAGCCGCTGGCCGGCATGTTCTTCGACCTGGACGGGACGCTGGTGGACAGCGCGACGGACCTGCACGACGCGCTGGCTGCGCTGTGCGCCGAGCGTGGCCGCGCTCCACCGCCGTACGAGATTTCGCGCGCGGTGACTTCGCGTGGCGCACGCGCGATCGTCGTGTCCGGTTTCGCCGACCTGGGCCCGGATGAGATCGATGCGTTGCTGCCACGCTTCATCGAACTCTACGTCGACACGCGCACCGCGCGCACGCGCCCGTTCCCCGGCATCGAGGAATTGCTGCGCAAGCTGGAATCGCGCGGCATCAAGTGGGGCGTGGTCACCAACAAGGCCGGTTTCATGACCGCGCCGCTGATGGAGCAACTGGGTTACGCCGCGCGCGCAGCTTCGGTGGTCAGCGGAGACACCCTCGCCGAACGCAAACCGCATCCGGCGCCGTTGCTGCTGGCGTGCGGGCAGGCACTGGTCGATCCCGCGAAATGCGTATTCGTCGGCGATGATCCGCGCGATGTGCAGGCCGGACGTGCGGCGGGCCTGTACACCGTCGTGGCCGGCTGGGGTTATCTGGATCCGGATGATGCCCGGACCTGGGGCGCGGATGCTTACGCCGACAATGCGGCGCAGATCACCGGTTGGTTGGAGTGA
>DASXWZ010000158.1:0-6257 GCA_036503375.1 Rhodanobacteraceae bacterium
CGCCGATGACACGCCAGTCGGCACCTGGACGCAGGTGGACGACGAAACCGGCAAGCCCAAATCCATCATCGAAATCTCCACTGCGCCGGACGGCACGCTGCAGGGCGTGGTCCGGCAGGTGCTGTTCTCCGAGCAGGGCACCAATCCGATTTGCAAGGAATGCGAAGGCGAACGCCACAACCAGCCGGTGACCGGCATGACGGTCATGTGGGGCGTGAAGAAGGACGGCGACGAGTGGAGCGGCGGCCAGATCCTCGATCCCAAGAACGGCAAGACATACAAGGTCAAGCTGAAACTCGTCGAAGGCGGCAGGAAGCTCGACGTGCACGGATACATCGGCTTCTCGCTGTTGGGGAGGTCACAAGTATGGGAGCGGCGGCAATGAACACGCCGTTGACAAGATTGAGCGCGATCGGATGCGCAACCGCGTGCCTCGTGAGCCTTGCGTTCTCCGCGACGGCGGCAGAGGCGCTCCCGCCGATCGAGAGCCAGAGGCCGCCCGCTGCGCCGATGTCTGCCAAGCCGCTTCGTGGGCAGGTCACGATCGAAAATTGGGACAAGGGCGGCCCGCTCTCCCGTTGGGCGTTTACGCACACTTCGGAGGTCTTCTATTCCGCGGTCGTCAGACGCGGTGGCGCGATCGTCGACCTGCCGGTGCATATCGATCCGAAGATTGGACAGCTCGTCGTGAGCAGGTCCGGCGAACCCAGGCAGACTCTGGATCAATTCATCAACAACGGCGCGGTGGACGGTTGCATCGTGCTCCACCGCGGCGTGATCGTTTACGAGAAGTATCCGACTATCCAGCCTGACGACCTGCACATCCTGATGTCGGTGACCAAGGAGTTCGTGCTCACCTCGCTCGCGATCCTTGAAGATCAAGGCAGAGTGGATCTGACGAAGCCAGTGGAGGCTTATCTTCCCGAGCTGAAAGGAAGCGATTGGGCGGGAACACCCCTGCGCGCCTTGGTCGATATGCGTTCCGGCATGGAAGGAAGCGAGGATAGTCCCGACGCTTATCGAAATCCGAAGCACAAGCAATTCCAGCTGGAGGCGACGCTGGGTTGGCAGCCCCGGACGTCGCCGGAGCTCCCGGAATCGGCGCGCACGGGCGATCTTCCCGGGTTCCTCCGCACGATCAAACGTGAGCGTCCGGCCGGCGAAAAATGGGCTTACACCAGCAGCAACACCGCCGTTATCGGAGAGATCGTTTCACGGGTTACCGGGAAAAGCCTGGCCGATGCAATCAGCGATCTCATCTGGAGCAGAATGGGCGCGGAGCACGATGCCACCCTGACGGAAAACGAGCGCGGTTATCCGGCTTCGCACGCGGGGATGGCGGCGACCTTGCGGGATCTTGCGCGATTCGGATTGTTGTTCACCAGGCATCCGCCGCCGGGCCAGCCGCGGCTGATCCCGGATTCGATTATCAGGAGAATCTTCGGCGAGAATGGTGACAAGCAAGCAGGGAACGTGTCACCGAGCAAGGGCATGCTGCCTCCGACTTACGAATGGGACATGATCAGCGACAAAGGCGAGCTGGCTAAGGGTGGCTGGGCCGGTCAGCTCCTCTACATCAATCGCGACAAGGATGTGGTTGTTGCTTACTTCGGCACGAACCTCGTTCCCGATCCCATGCCCGAGCCGCTGCCCGCCCGGCTCATCGCCAAGACATTCTGATCCGGCAACAGTCCGGATGTAGCGCAGCGGAATCCGGGAGTGATTCGGATTGCGCAGCTAGCTTGCGTAGATTGGGGTGAGCCGCAGGCGAGACCCAACATATTCGCACCATGACGTTGGGGTTCGCATAAAGCCGTTCACCCCGACCTGCAACATTGATAATCACATGCAGCCACCAGGGAGAAACCGATGAATCTCGATTCACGAAATTCTCTGTTGATCGTGACCGCCGTGGTCGCACTCACGATATGCGGCATGGCCCCGATATCCACGGCCCGTACCTCCGAGCCAGCCGCTGCAGCGCCGAGCACCGACACATTCCTGGCGTTGGAAAAAAGCGCGGAGGAGGCCCGCATCAGGGGCGACGGCAAATTCTTTGAAAGCCTTCTCAGTGACAAGTTTGTAAAGCAGGAGGGTGGAGTCCGCGTCGGCAAGGCGGAAGTCGTCAAGATGATCAGCGGCAGCAAATGCAAGGTCAAAACGGGTTGGACGATGTCCGAGCCGCTGATGCTGAAAATCACCGATGATGCTTATGCGCTGAGTTACGTGTCGGATACGCAAGGTACCTGCACGACGGGTGGCAAGACCGAAAAAATTCCCAGCCCCGTCAGAGCGGCGACCATCTGGGTCAGAGATGGCAAAAAATGGCAGGTCGCCTTTCACGGCGAGAACCTGATCGTCGATCCCGCAGCCCAGCCGGAATCCGACAAGCAGACGAGATCCGCAAAGGAAGGCCGAGCCGCGAACGCCGGTTCGACCGTTGCTCCGGCGTCATTCGAAACGACCGCCGACCCGATCACCGGCACCTTGATGGCAGCCGAGAATGCGGTCTGGTCCGCATGGAAGGACAAGGACGCCAAACGGCTCGAACATCTGACCGCGCGGCAAATTGCATTCGTGGATATCTTCGGCACACATTTCGACAACAAGGCCGACACGATCAAGGATTGGACAGGCCCGATATGTAACGTCAAGAACTTCACGCTGACCAATGGTGCCGGAACAACAGTGTCGCCGGGTGTCGCGATCCTGACCTTGACGGGGACAGCCAACGGCGCCTGCGGCGGCCAGGACATCAGCGGGCTCAAGGTCTATGGCAACTCGGTGTATGTAAAGGACGGGCGTACCTGGAAATGGGTGTTCGGCTTCAATTCTCCTACGTAACGGACTCCTGTTTGCAGCAAGTAGCCGGATGGAGCGCAGCGGAATCCGGGGAAGTGCAACCCGGATTGCGCCGCGGACGCGGCTTCATCCGGGCCACGCAAAATCTCTCTCGTCGCGAGTTCCCTCCACCACGTCATTCCCGCATCGGCGAATAGCTCCGTTATGCTGCGCCATTCGCGTGCACGCCGTTGTCGAGGGGAATCATGGCGCTGCAAAAAACCCTGCGCACCTTCGACCTGGTGCTGTTCAACGTGGCTGCGATCGTCGGCCTGCGCTGGGTGGCGCTGACCGCGCACAGCGGGCCGTCGTCGCTGGTGTTGTGGGTGCTGGCGGCGATCGCGTTCTTCATCCCGCAGGGCCTGTGCGTGATGACGCTGTCCTCGGCGATGCCGAAGGAAGGCGGGCTGTACGTGTGGATCAGCGAAGCGTTCGGCGAGCGCCACGGTTTCATCGCCGGCTGGCTGTACTGGTCGTCCAACGTCCTCTATTTTCCGACTCTGACGCTTTCCACCGTCGTCTTCGCGCTCTACATCTTCAACCTGCGTTTTGCGGCGCTTGAAAACAGCGCGACCTACACCGCCGGCGCGTCCCTGCTGCTGCTGTTCGTCGCGCTGTGGTTGAACATCATCGGCATGAAGAGCGGGCGCTGGCTGCAGAACCTGGGCGGGCTGGCGCAATGGGTGCCGGCGATCGTCGCCGTGGCCGTGGGCGTGGTCGCGTTGCTCGCATCCGGCTCAGCCACGCCCATGCCGGCGGCGTCGCTGCGGCCTTCGTTCTCGAAACTGGACACGGTGATCTTCTTCTCGCAGATGTGCTTCGCCTTCGCCGGCCTGGAACTGGCGCCGATCCTGGCGGGCGAGATCGTGGATGCGCGGCGTTCGATTCCGCGCGCGCTGGTGCTGTCGGGCGCGACGATTGCCGCAATCTACGTGCTGAGCACACTGGCACTGATGTGGGCGCTGCCCGCGCAGCAGATTTCCATCATCGGCGGCGTCAATCAGTCGATCGCACAGGCCGGTGCGGCGCACGGCCTGCCCTGGCTCGGGCCGCCGGTGGCGCTGCTGATGACACTTTCCGGTCTGGGCGGACTGGGCGCGTGGCTGATCGGTTCGGCGCGGCTGCTGTTCGTCGGCGGGCTGGACCGTTTCCTGCCGCCGGCGTTCGCGCGCATCCATCCGCGCTGGAACACGCCGCACGTCGCGTTGCTGGTGCAGGGCGGCCTCGCCGCGATCTTCATCCTCGCGGCCACGCTCGGATCCTCGGTGCACACCGCATACCTGATGCTCGCCGACGCCACGCTGATCGTGTACTTCATCCCCTATCTCTACATGTTCGCCGCAGCGATCGCGATGCGACGGCGCCTGGCGCAGATGCAAGGCGCGCTGACGCTGCCGGGCGGCGCGGCGGGGAGCTGGCTGATCAACGGCATCGGCGCGCTGACCACGCTGGTCGCGATCGTGCTGGCGCTGATTCCGCCGCCCGACACGCACGACCGCACGGCGTTCTTCGTCAAGGTGTTCGTCGGCTCGTTCGGGTTCCTGTTTTCGGGCTGGGTGTTCTACGCGCTGGCGGCGCGGCGGCGCGCACAAGCCAGCGTGGCATAATCGCCGATCGTCTTCAGTCGTGAACCCGCGATGCCCCGCGAAATCCTCGTCACCTGCGCCCTGCCCTACGCCAACGGACCGATCCATGTCGGCCACATGGTCGAGCACGTGCAGGGCGACATCTGGGTGCGCGCGCTGCGCATGGCCGGGCACACGGTGCATTTCGTCTGCGCTGACGATGCACACGGCACTTCGATCATGCTGCGCGCCGAGCGCGAAGGCATCACGCCGAAGGAATTGATCGATGGTGTGTGGCAACAACACACGGCCGATCTGCGCGATTTCGGCGTGCGCTACGACCACTACTCCAGCACCGACAGCGCCACCAACCGCGAGCTGACGTACCAGATCTGGCGCGCGCTGGAGCGCGGCGGCCACGTCGAATCGCGTTCGGTCAAACAGCTCTACGATCCGGTGAAGGAGATGTTCCTGCCGGACCGCTTCGTCAAGGGCGAATGCCCGGTCTGCCATTCGAAGGACCAGTACGGCGACGCCTGCGAGGTCTGTGGCAGCACCTACACGCCGATGGACCTGATCGAACCGTACTCGGTGGTGTCGGGCGCGAAACCGGTCGAAAAGGAATCGCTGCACTTCTTCGTCAAGCTCGCCGATTTCGAGGAACTGCTGCAAGGCTGGCTGGAAGAGCGCCGTGCCGCAGGCGGTCTGCAATCGGAAGTGGTCAACAAGTTGCAGGAATGGTTCGCCGATGGCCTGCGCAGCTGGGATGTGTCGCGCGACGCGCCCTACTTCGGTTTCGAGATTCCCGACCAGCCCGGCAAGTATTTCTACGTGTGGGTGGACGCGCCAGTGGGTTATCTGGCCGCCTTCAAGGAATTATGCGAGAGCGGGCACGGCGCGCTGACGCCGGCGGATTTCGAGCGCTTCACGCGCATCGATGCCGACGACACCGAACTGGTGCACTTCATCGGCAAGGACATCATCTATTTCCACACGCTGTTCTGGCCGGCGATGTTGCACGGCGCGAAGCTGCGCATGCCGACCGCGGTGAACGTGCACGGGTTCCTGACCGTGGACGGCGCCAAGATGTCCAAGTCGCGCGGCACCTTCATCAATGCGCGCACCTGGCTCGATCACCTTGATGCGGATTACCTGCGCTATTACCTCGCCTCGATGCTCGGGCCGACGCTCACCGACATCGACCTGGACCTGAAGGCCTTCGAGGAGCGCGTCAATTCGCACCTGGTCGGCAAATACATCAACATCGCGAGCCGGTGCGCAAGTATTTTGTCTAAGGAATTTGGCAATCGACTGTGCAAGACGACGTTACAACAGACCATTCCAGATGAAGCCGTGTTGCAAGATACGTTAATTCAGGATCTTGTCGAAAACACGAAGCGCATACAGCTTCATTACGAGTCACGCCGTTTCGACTGGGCGATTTCCAATATCGTCGGCATGGCCGATCAAGTAAACGAATATCTACAGGGACAAGCCCCTTGGAAATCAGTAAAAGCCGCAGAGACAAGATATAGCGCGCATCACGCTTGCAGCGTGGGGATTGAAGCCTTCCGAATCCTCACAATCTTTTTGAAACCGGTCATTCCTGCACTCGCAGCGCGAGCAGAACAATTCCTTGGCGTGTCGAGCAGCTGCTGGTCCGATATCCAAAATCATCTGCCAGCAGGTCACGTCTTATCCGAGTACAAGCATCTTGCGACTCGCGTTGAACGTCAAAGAATTGAAGCAATGATCGAAGCGTCGAAAGAATCGCTGCAGCCGAGTGCTGCAAAGCAACCACCATCCCCACCCAACCCCCTTGAAGGGGAGGGCTCAAAAGCGCGCACATCC
>DASXWZ010000159.1:0-2062 GCA_036503375.1 Rhodanobacteraceae bacterium
GCGCGGGGACGAAACCCGGGATGCGCGCCTGCCCGAAGCCTTCGAAGTTGTCGTAAAGATCGGCGGCAAACGGGACGCCCAGCCGCTTGGCCACCCACGCGCCGAGCACGACGTGCGGAATGTCCGAGGCACCGATGATCATGTCCGGCCGGAATCCGCGCACATGGCGCAACACATAGTGTGGATAAGTGGCGAGCGTCGGGAGCTTCCAGCGTCCCAACGAACGCGATTCCCAGTGCAGCTTTCCCGGCGCGGCCTCATGCTCCCACTCGCCTTCCGTCGCTACGCCATAACTTAGGCAATAGCCGCGTACCTCATGGCCGAGCTTCGCAAGCTGGAAAGGAATCTCGTACAGCCGCGCATAGCGGTCGACGATCACGTCCTTGCTCATGTAGCGGCGCTTGCACAGGAAGGCGATGCGCATGCGCGTCAACCCGTCAGTCGTTTTGCGGCGGCCAGCGCCGCGCCGACCACCTGGTCCATGTTGTAGTAGCGGTACTGCGCGAGCCGCCCGACGAAAGTCACCCCGGATTCGTTCTTCGCCAGGTCCTCGTAGCGCTTGTACAACGCCTCGTTCTCCTCGCGCGGCACGGGATAGTAGGGGTCGCCTTCGGCCTGCGGGTACTCGCGCACGATGGAGGTGCCCGTGTGCGATTGGCCGGTCAGGTGCTTGAACTCGGTGATCCGCGTGTACGCGTGGTCGTTCGGATAGTTGACCGTGCCGGTCTCCTGGAAGAATTCCGTCTCCGGCAGGTGCTCGTGTTCGAACCGCAGCGAGCGGTACGGCAGGCGGCCGAAACGGTAGTCGAAATACGCATCGATCGGCCCGGTGTAGACGACATGGCCGTACTTGCCGCGCCCGCGCACGTCCGCGAAATCCACGCCCAGTTCCACGCTGATGTTCGGGTGATCGAGCATGGCCTCGAACATCTTCGTATAGCCATTCACCGGCATGGCCTGGAAGGTGTCGGTGAAATAGCGATCATCGATGTTGGTGCGCACCGGAATCCGCGCGGCCACGCCCGCCTTCAGTTGCGACGGCTCCAGCCCCCACTGCTTGCGCGTGTAATTCAGGAAGAACTTCTCGTACAGGTCACGGCCCACGGAGTTCAACACCACATCCTCGCTGGTCTGCACCGGTTCGCGCGGTTCGCGCACGCGTTCGAAGAACGCCGCCGCGCCGGCTTCGTCCAGCTCCAACCCGTACAACCTGTTCAAGGTGTCGCGGTTGATGGGGAAGGGGTAGCGCACGCCATCCACCACGCTGCGTACACGGTGCTCGTAAGGCCGCCACTCCGTGAAGCGCGACAGCCACTGGAAAATCCGCTCGCCGTTGGTATGGAAGATGTGCGGCCCGTACCGGTGCACCAGCACGCCGTGCGCGTCGTATTCGTCATAGGCGTTGCCGGCGATGTGCGGCCGCTTGTCGATCACGTGCACGCGCCGGCCGGCGTCCGCAAGCTCGCGCGCGGTCACGCTGCCGGCGTAGCCGGCGCCGACGATGAGGAGTTCAGACATGGTGAACCGAACACCCTGCACGTTGCATCAAACGGATCCTTTCTTCCTCGGCCGGTCCGTTGCCGACCGAGAGGTACATTTTGTCGGCCTGCTCTGCCGGCACATTGAGCAGCACCGATGTGAACCAGGCGAACAACTTCGGACGCGCATTGCCAGCTAGCGCGAAGATCTGCTCTTCGGCCAAGCCCTGCGATCGTTCCATCCGCACGTCCGGCACAATCGGGGCGACTTCGCGCGGGTGCGCGAGATAGTAGTCGACCGGGTTTTCGCGGAGCCATGCGCGCAGCATCCCCACGCCCTTGGCATCCAGCGTGTCGGCCGCGATCGCCTCCTCATAGGGTTGCCCAAGAAAGAACGTGGTCTGGCCGTGCTGCGGCCGCGCGGCTGCAATATCCAAGAGAGGCACGTGGCGGATGCGAGCGGGCTCGACGATGTTGTCGAGACCTGCGTAGATGGTGGCATGGGACTCGATGCGGTCGCGCAGTTGGTCGGTGGTCGGTACCCGCAGCCACATGGCTAACCGGCGCTCGCCCGGGGTGGCGCC
>DASXWZ010000160.1:0-3204 GCA_036503375.1 Rhodanobacteraceae bacterium
GCGGCGACCTCGCGCACCAGCGCGTCTTCGCCCGGATGCGTTTCCGCGCGCGCGCTGCCGCACAACACGATGCACGCACAAAAAAATGGAATCAACGCCGGACGGATCATGCGCGCGAAGCGTAACACTTGTTCATCGCGCCGCCGCGGGCGGCTGATCGGGCAGGCGCGGAACGCCGTGCTGGTCGCGTTCTTCCACCGCAAACACGCCGGTGTCGGCCGTATCGCGCGCGGTGACGATCGCCGGCTGGCCGCGCGCGACGCGCAGCGCATTGGCATAACAACGCAAGGCTTCGGCTTGATCGCCCAACGCGCTTTGCACCTCGCCCAGCACTTCCCAGCCATCGCCGCTTTCCGGTTGCAAGGCCAGCGCGCGGCGCAGCGCGTCGCGCGCGCGCTGCGGTTGACCGCTGCGCAGGTACAAACGGCCCAGCGCGGTCAGCAGCACCGCATCATTGGGATGCACGGGCAACCAGGTTTCGGCCACACGCAATCGTGCCGCCGCATCGCCGTCCGCCAGTTCGGCGTACAGCGCGGCCAACTGCGGCGACCATTCGCGTTTCAGCACGGCTTCGATTTCATCCAGCGCATCGGCAGGCGAACCCACGCGCGCCGCTGTACGCGCATACGACGACAGTACCTCCGCCGTCTGCCGCTGCGTACGTGAAAACGCGCTCCACAAGCCGTGCAGCGACTGCGCATCTTCCGCAGCGGCGAGGTTCGCCGCCAGCACGCGCACTTCCAGCGCGGCGTACCCTTTCGCACCCAGCGCGTTGCTCTTGCGCAGCGGCTCCAGCGCGATGCGTGCGCGGCGCGGTTGATCGGCGGCCAAGGCCGACAGCACCAGCTCGTGCCAGCCGGACGGCGGCAGCCTGCCCGCATCGGCTTCCGAGGAGAGCAATGCCAGCGCTTCTTCGGCACGACCTTCGCGGCGCAACACGCGCGCGCGCAACATGCGCGCAGCCTGCGGAGAATATTGCGCGGCGGCGTCCAGCAATTCGAACGTGCGCGCGCACTCGCCCCGCCGATGCGCCGCCTCGGCGGCGGCCAGCAGCGCGGGCGCGCGCAGCGGCGCGTGCATCGCCGCACGTTCCAGTGCGCGCCCGGCTTCCGCGTTGCGACCCTCGGCCATGGCCACGAGGCCATCGCGCATGCGGGTGCGGCTCACGCGCCGGTGCCGTCGCGACAGCGCACCGAACGGCCAGCGCAGCAACCACCACGCGAACGCCACCGCGATCCACAACGCGATCAGCATCAGCAGCGCGCCCACCACCGTGGCTTCGATGCGCCAGCCGCGGATGCGGATCAGCACGTGGCCCGGATCGACCGCCAGCCAGTTCCAGGCCAGCGCGCCGACCAGCGCGATCACGATCAGGCCCAGCAGCCAGCGCCAGGGTTTCATGGCTGCGCCGTGCTCGTTGCCGGTGCGACCGATTGCATGGCGTGCGAGGCGCGCAATGCACGCAACTGCGCCAGCGCGCCGCCGAGTTGCGGTGCCGCCGTTGCGCTGCGCACGGTCGACAAGGCCTGCAACTGCGATCGCATCGCACGCACCTCCGGCGCATCCGCGTCGAAGCGCGCCACGACCAGCGCATCGGCACGTTGCAAGGCGCTGCGAAAACCGGTTTCGTCGAAAGCAAGCAGCGATGCCTGCGCCTGCGCCAGGTCCAGCGTCAGCAATTCGCGCGGGATGCGCGCGTCCGCCGCCGGCGCCGACGAACCGTCGTCGCGCTCGACGCGCAACACGCCGCTCAGCGCGCTCCAGGCGCGCGCAAGCACGCCATTCTTTTGTTCCTGCGGCGCGGTCTCCGATCCGGCCAACGGAAAACCCGGCGTCTGTTCGCGCAAAGTCGCCAGGGTATCCAGCGCGTGCAGGCGCGCGGGCGTCGAGGCGGCCACCAGCGTGGCGCGTTCGCTGGCGATCGCCGAGCGGACCGGGCCATAGATCGGGTCCGACACCTGCGCCAGCGCGTCGTCGGCCAGCGTGTATGCACGCGCGGCGGCATCGGCGTCGTGGAACAGGTCCCAGCGTTGTCGGCCGGCGCGCAACAGGAATTCGGCATCGTCCAGCAGCAGCGCATCCCGACCCTGCGACTGCTGGTCGGAAATCTGCCCGATCGCGGTTTCCAGATTGCGCGTACGCTGATCGAGCGCGTTTTGCGCGTCGTGTTCGGCGCGCAGCTCGCTTTGCATTTCGTCGAGCCGGCTTTGCAGGGCTTGCTGCTGCGAGCGCGCGGCTCCGGCCTCGCGCTCGACGGCGTTCAATCGCGACTCGATGACCCCGATTCGCACAGCGCCGGATGCTTGCGCCTTGTTCCATTGCCGTACGCGCCAGACCGACGCGGCCGCCACGATCAGCGCAAGCAGCGCCAACAGGCACGCGAATACGGCCACGGCATTCGATTTTCCGCGGCGGCTGGATTGAGTGGCGGGTTCGTCGACCATGGCCGGCATCCTAGCCGCTGCGCGCGCCGCTGCAAACGACAAGCTGTCAGCGCTGTCCGTGTGCCCTCACGATGACGGCGATCAGATCGGCGTCGTGCGCCGATCCGGCGCGCAACACGCGCGCGAAGCCTGCCTCCCTCGCCGCGCGTTGCAGGCGCGCGCTGCTGGCGATGGCGGTGCCCGCGACGAGCTGTTCGCGGGCGGCGTCAGGAAGTATTTCCAGCAGGTGCCGGATCGCTTCGGCGCTGGACAACGGCACGTACAAGGGCGAGCGGCCTCGCAACAACGGATCCAGATGACGGCGATCCAGCCGCGCCGGCACGCGGCGATATACGTGGGCGAGGACAACCCGGGCGCCGCGCGCTAGCGATCCACGCTGCAGCAGATCACGTCCTCCCGGCGCGCCGACGATGCCGATGCGCTTGCCGCGCACGCGCTGCAATTCCGGCAGGGCAAGCAGGCCTTCGCTGTCGGCACGTTCCGGAATCGAAATCTCATTGAGACCGGCGCGTTTCAATGCGGCGGCGGTGCCTGCACCCGGAGCGATCACCCGGGCGCGGGTGCGCAAGGACGACAATTTCGCGGCAAAACGCACCGCGGTCGGGCTGGTGAAGATCGCGAAATCGCAGCGCAACGCTTCGCGCAAGGCTGCACGCGCCTGGCCCGGATTTTCGATCGCGCGCAAACTGGATCCCGGCAAAGAGAACGCGGTTCCGCCCAGGGCGCGCACGCGCCGCGTCAGCGCCATCCCGGTGCCCGA
>DASXWZ010000161.1:0-10599 GCA_036503375.1 Rhodanobacteraceae bacterium
AGCTCGATGCCGCCGCATGGCCGGCGCAGGAGTGGTGGAAGGCGTATCACGACAGCCAACTGGATGCGCTGGTGGACGAAGCGCTGGCGGGCAATCCCGGACTCGCCATCGCCGATGCACGCGCACGCGAAGCGTTCGCGCAGGCCGGCGTGGTGGATGCAGCGCGCAAGCCTTCGCTCAGCGGCACCGCCAGTGTCGCCGGCGCGAAAATTCCCACCACGCTGTTGCCGGAGCCGTTCGGCGGCCACTTCGGCGTGGCCAAGTACGGCATCCTCGATTTCAGTTGGGACTTCGACATCTGGGGCGGCAAGCGTGCCGCGTGGCAAGCCGCGCTGGGCAATGCGCGTGCCGCGCAGATCGAGTCGCAGGCTGCGCGATTGATGTTGTCGGCGGAAGTGGTCGGCGCGTACGCCGCGCTGGCCGACGCCTATGCGCAACGCGATCTTGCGCTGCAGGAATTGCAACGCGCGCAGGCGTTCGGCAAGTTGACCGCGCAACGCGTGCGCGCCGGCATCGACAGCAAGTTCCAGCAAACGCAGATCGATGCGGAAATCGCCGACGCACAGGCGCAACTCGCCGCCGCGGAAAACGGCGTGCGCTCCTCGGGCATCGCGCTCGCGGTGCTGCTGGGTCACGGCCCGGACCGCGCGCTTGATATCCAGCGTCCCAAAGAGCTGCCGGTGAACGCGATCGCACTGCCCTCGGATCTTCCCGCCGACCTGCTCGGCCGCCGGCCCGACGTGGTGGCGGCGCGCTGGGTGGTGGAAGCGAGCGCGCAGGACATCAAGTCCGCGAAAGCTGCCTTCCTGCCGAACATCAACATCACGGCGCTGGCCGGATTGATCGCCGGACCCGGCAACAACGTCTTCCAGGCTTCCGCGTCGCTGTACAGCGTGGCACCGGCGATCAGCCTGCCTATCTTCGAGGGCGGCAAGCTGCGCGCCAATCTCGCCGGCAAGGATGCCGCCTACGATCTCGCGGTCGCGCAATACAACCAGACCGTGATCGCCGCGATCAACCAGGTCGCGCAACGCGTGGATGCGTTGCGCACGCTCGACGAGGAGCTGCAACGCGAGCGCGTCGCGCAGCAAAGCGCGAACCAGGCCTACGAACTGGCCATGCAACGCTACCGGGGCGGCGTGGGCAATTACCTGGAAGCGTTGACCGTGCGCCAGCAACTGATCGGCGCCGAGCGGCGCCTGACCGGATTGCAGACGCAGCGCGCCGGAGCAACGGTGCAACTGGTCGAAGCGCTGGGCGGCGGATTCGTGCCGTCCGATGATGTTCCCACATTGGAGCAAGCCGCCGCGCAAGCCAACGGCGATGCGCGCGCGAACAACAAGGCGATCAAGCAATGACTTCACAGGAAAAACCGCCCGTCGATCCGGAGCAGGCCGCACGGGAAGAAAAACAGCAGAAACGCGACACCCGCCGACGCTGGCTGCTGCGTGGGTTGGTGGTGGTCGTCGTCGTGGTGGGCATCCTCTGGGGCCTCTACCACTTCTTCATCGGTCGCTGGTACGAGAGCACCGACGACGCCTACGTCAACGGCAACGTGGTGCAGATCACGCCACAGGTCCCAGGCACGGTGGTCAGCATCGGCGCCGACGACAACGATTTCGTGCGCGAAGGACAGGCGCTGCTGGAACTCGATCCGTCCAATGCGCAGGTTGCGCTCGATGCGGCGGAAGCCGATCTTGCAGCGACCGTGCGCAAGGTGCGCGGGTTGTACAGTGGCGTGAATTCCTCTCAGGCCGAAGTCGCCGTGCGGCAGGCGGCGGTGGCGCAGGCGCGCGCCGACTATCAGCGCCGTCAGGGCCTGGCGAAAACCGGCGCTATTTCCGCCGAAGAACTTTCGCACGCGCGCGATGCGTTGACCGCCGCGGAAAGCGCGCTGTCGGGGGTACAGGGACAACTGGCCACGAGCAAGGCGCTGGTCGAGGATACGCAGATCGCTTCGCATCCCGACGTGCAGGCCGCGGCCGCGAAGGTGCGCGCGGCGTACCTGGATCGGCAACGCGACACGCTCGTCGCGCCTGTCTCCGGTCACGTCGCCAAGCGTGCGGTGCAGGTCGGCCAGCGCGTGCAGCCGGGCACGCCGCTGATGGCAGTCGTGCCGCTGCCGCAGGTCTGGGTGGACGCGAATTTCAAGGAGACGCAGTTGCAGAACATGCGCATCGGTCAGCCGGTGACGCTGGAATCCGATCTCTATGGCGGCGACGTCGAATATCACGGCCATGTCGAAGGTCTGGGCGTGGGTACCGGCAGCGCGTTCTCGCTGCTGCCCGCGCAGAACGCCACCGGCAACTGGATCAAGATCGTGCAGCGCCTGCCGGTGCGCATCGAACTCGACCCGCAGGAATTGCAGAAATATCCGCTGCGCATCGGCCTCTCGATGGACGCGAAGGTGAACCTGCACGACCGGTCCGGTTCGGTGCTGTCGCAGAAAGCCCCGACCAAACCGGTGTTCAGCACCGACGTGTACGAACGCGGTTCGCGCGAAGCCGATGCGCTGATCGCGAAGATCATCGCCGACAACAGCGGCGCGAACGGCAACGTGGCGCAAAGCGGCGTGCGCTGATCTCTGCTCTCCCCCGGCACTCGTCATCCCGGCCAAGGAATGGCCGGGACCCAGTACCAGGGACGGAGAACTGGATTCCGGCTTTCGCCGGAATGACGAAACCTGAAAACATCCTCGAAACAGACTACTGATGGCCGCGACTTCCGCCACTCCTCAAGCTTTCGGCGAATTCCGTCCCGCCAGCGTGCCGCTGGCGACGCTCGGCTTGTCGCTCGCGACCTTCATGCAGGTCCTGGACCTCACCATCGCGAACGTCTCGCTGCCGACCATCGCGGGCAACCTCGGTGCCAGCCAGAACCAGTCGGTGTGGGTGATCACCTCGTACACGGTCGCCAACGCCATTGCGCTACCGCTCACCGGATTCCTCTCGCGCCGTTTCGGCGAAGTGAAAACCTTCGTCTGGGCAACGCTGCTGTTCACCATGGCCTCGCTCGCCTGCGGGCTATCGACCAGCCTGGGGATGCTGGTGATGTTCCGCGCGATCCAGGGCGCGATGGCGGGACCGATGTATCCGCTGACGCAGAGCCTGCTCGTCTCGATCTACCCCAATGAAAAACGCGGCATGGGGCTGGCAATCCTCGCGATGGTGACCGTCGTGGCGCCCATCGCCGGTCCGGTGCTGGGCGGTTACATCACCGACAACTATTCGTGGGAATGGATCTTCTTCATCAATGTGCCGATCGGCATCTTCGTGAGCGCCGTGATCGCCGCGCAACTGGGCGCGAGGCCCGAAGCCACCGAGCGGCCGCGCATCGATTACGTCGGCCTGATCACGCTGATCATCGGCGTGGGTTGCCTGCAGATCCTGCTGGACAAGGGCAACGAGCTCGACTGGTTCCACTCCAACTTCATCGTCACGCTGGCGATCATCTCGTCCATCGCGCTCGCGATTTTCCTGATCTGGGAAATGACCGACCGCGATCCGATCGTGAACCTCCGCCTTTTCCGGCACCGCAACTTCGCCGCCGGCACGCTGGCACTGGTGCTGGCGTACGCCGCGTTCTTCGCGATCGCACTGCTGATCCCGCTGTGGTTGCAGACCACGCTCGGCTACACCGCGATCTGGTCGGGGCTCGCCACCGCGCCCCTCGGCGTGCTGCCGGTGTTGCTGACGTTTTTCATCGGCAAGTACGGCACCAAGGTCGACTTGCGCTGGTTGGCCTCGTTCGCATTCGTGATCATGGGCGTGACCAGCTTCATGCGCGCGGACTTCAACACCGAGGTGGACTTCTACCACGTGGCCATGGTGCAGTTGATCATGGGTCTGGGCGTGGCGTTCTTCTTCATGCCGATCCTGACGATCCTGTTGTCCGACCTTTCCGGTCGGGAAATCGCCGCGGGTTCGGGCCTGGCGACCTTCCTGCGCTCGCTGGCCGGCAGTTTCTCCGCTTCGATCACCACATACCTGTGGACGCGCGGCGGTGTCGCGCAGCACGCCACGCTCGCCGGCCACATCAGCGCATACAACCCCCAAACCCAGCAGGCGCTGGCAGCGAACGGCTATGACGTGCAGCAGTTCGCCGCCAGCCTCAACGGTGTGATCACCCAGCAGGGCGTGCAGGTCTCCTTCAACAATATCTTCTACGTGCTGGGCTGGATCTTCCTCTCGCTGGTGGTGGTGATCTGGCTGGCCAAACCGCCGTTCGTGCCCAAGGCCGGCCCGGCGGCGGGCGGTGGGCATTAGTTTGCGATCATCCTTGATCGCTGCTTCGACGCAGGAATCGCCAGCTCCAATCCCGGGTTTCGATCAGTACTTGTCACGAGAACCCGGGCCGGCGATTCACTTCACCGGCACCATGAGGTGCTGGTATGGCGTGCCGGCCCACATCACGTAGGGCACTTTCGTGTCCGGGTCCGCGTTCTTCGGATACATGCCGTAGAACGATTCATCGGCGCCGACGATCATCACGTGCGCGCCGGTCTTGATCCAGTGATTGCCGGCGGCCGGTTTTTTCGCATACGGGTCGGTGTTGCTGGCGTCCGTGCCGCCTTCCAGCATGTACATGAAGCCGAACTTGCCGCTGGGCGGCGTCTTGTGCGCCATCCACGCGCCGGCCCATTCGAATGCATTCCTGTCCATGCACATCGGGTCCGGCCCCGGCGTGGCGGGCGAATCGGGCATGCAGGTGAAGCCGTTGTGGCCTTCGCGCAGTGTGCGCATCTTGCCTTGCGCATCCATCGTTACGATGGTCGCGTCCCTGGCCACCGCGGCGGGCGCGGCGCTTTGGGCGCTGGCGATCAGTTGCGCATCGCCGGGCGTTTTCGCGAACGCCATCGTCGAAGTTGCGAGCAGCGCGAAAACAAGAACGGAGCGATGGCCGTCCAAAACGATGCTGTTCATACGAGCCTCCAGGAGTTCGATTCCCCCTGTCTGTCCGCGGCCGGACGGCAAGGCCGCCGGCGCGCTCGCATCGCCTGGAACGATACTCCGAAGCCGGATCGTCGGTCAGTGCCGGTGCTCCAGTGAAACGGCCTTCTGGCCTGCGGCCTTCAGCTTCGCGTTGACGTCCGCGAGTCCCGAGGATTTCAGCGCGTCCCATTGCCGCAGCGCCGCGCCGAGCTTTGCTTCCAGCGCCGCGTAGCCTGCACGTGCGTCTGGCGAAGGCGAGGCATCCGCACCGCCGTCAACCGCCTGCATCAGCGCGCCGAGCGACCGGTCCAAGAAGAAGAAGTTGTCGGTGCCCGCAGGCGCTTGCGTCCAAGCGTTGTAGTGATTCGGCGCATCGAAGATTCCGCCGATCGCGACGACCTTCGCGTCCAGCACATCGATCGCGTCGGTCGCCCCGCCATTCGATTTCTTGCGCGCGGCCTGCAATTGTTCGTGCAACGACTTCGCTTCGGTCTGCGCGGTCGCGAGTTTCACCTGCAGTCCTTCCACCTGCTTTGCCTGTGCGAATTGCTGCGCGAACGCTTCGGCCGGAAGATGCACGCGCGGATCGGCAATCACGGTCAGCGGTTGCTTGAACGTGCGACCGTCGACTTTCAGTTCGACGGTGTACGAACCCGGCGGCGCCCAGACGCCATCCGTATAGGGATTCCCGTCGGCCAGCGCGGCCGGCGGCGCATAGCGCAATGGCCAGACGAAACGATGGAGTCCCGGCGTTGCCTGCAACACGCTGGGCACGTGCATCCAGTCGGCGGTCATGTTGATCTTGGAGAGGTCCGGTTTCTCCGGCAGGTCGGCGCTGGAGTAATGCCGCACCAGTTTTCCGTTCGCGTCGTAGATCGAAAGTTCGACCGCTTTGCGCGATTTGTCCGCCAGTTCGTAGTCGATGTACGCGCCCCACGGCGGATTGTCCGCGGTGGGCTCGTCGCGCGGCATCGGCGTGCCGGTGAACGCGGGCGGGCGAACGCGTACCGCGACCGCCGGTTTGAACAGGCGCGTCTGCCGCGTCCTTCCATCCATCTGCCGCAGCGCGCTGACGTCGTCCATGATCCAGAAGCCGCGGCCGTGCGTGGCGATCACCACGTCGTCGCCATGCACGTCGATGTCGCGCACCGAGGTGCGCGGCAGGTTCTGCTGCAGCGGTTCCCAATGATCCCCGTCATCGAAAGACACGTACATGCCGAGTTCGGTGCCGGCGTACAGCAGCCCCTTCTTCTTCGGATCCTCGCGCACCACGTTGACGAAATCGCCGTCACGGATGCCGGTGACGATCAATTGCCAGCTCTTGCCGCCATCACGCGTGCGATAGATGTAAGGCCTGCGGTCGTCCAGCCGGTGCCGGTCGACCGCCACATACGCGCTGTTCGCGTCGAAATGCGACGGCTGGATGATGCCGACCTTGGACCATGCGGCCAGTTGCGTCGGCGTGACGTTGTCCCAGTGCGCGCCTTCGTCGGTCGTGCGCCAGATCAGGCCGTCGTCGGTCCCGATCCACAGCAGCTTTTCATCCAGCGATGACGAACCGATCGCGTACACCACGCCGCGGCGCGGCCCCTGGCCAAGATTGTCGGCGGCGGTCGGCGCGTCCAGCGTCGCCGGTACGCCCGGATCGGGGCGCGCGAGGTCCGGGCTGATCGCGGTCCAGTGCTTGCCGCCATCGTCGGTGCGCCACAGTTTCTGGTTGCCGAAATACAGCACCGCGTGATTCTTCGCGTTGAACACCAGCGGGAGCGTCCAGGTGTGGCGATAGATGTCCGGATCGGCCAGCGTAGGATCGACACTGCGCGTCTGCTCGGTTTTCAGGTCGAGCTTGTCCACGGTGCCGCCGTAGACGATGTCGGGATCGTCCGGATCGGGCGCGATCATGCCTGCTTCGCCGCCGGCGGTGGTCTCGTGGAATTGCTCCATGCTGATGCGATCGTTGTAGGGCGCGCGGGAGGGGATGCCGACCGCGCCGGAATCCTGCTGCGCACCGTACACGCGATACGGAAAACGATTGTCCGTGCTGACGTGATAGAGCTGCGCGGTCGGCTGGTTGAACCAGGACGACCAGGTCTTGCCGCCGTTGACGGTGATCACCGCGCCCTGGTCCACGCCCATGATCTGGCGGTCGGGTTCGCCGGGATCGATCCACAGTTCGTGATAATCGTCGCCGGTGGGATCGCCCTTCAGAGGCAGGAAGGTCTTGCCGCCGTCGTCGCTGCGCAACAGGATCGTGTTCATCGCATACACGCGATCGGGATTTTTCGGATCGACCGTGATCTGGCCGAAATACCAGCCGCGCTGCCAGATGCGCGGATCGCTGCTGGTTTTCTTCCAGTGCGCGCCGGCATCGTCGGAAGCGTACAGGCCGCCGTCATCGGCATCCACGATCGCGTAGACACGGTCCGGCGCCGCATCTGAAATCGCGATGCCGATGCGCCCGACATGCTTGCTGGCGAAACCATCGGTGAGTTGCGTCCAGTGTTCACCGCCGTCGGTGGACTTGTACAAACCCGAACCCGGCCCGTTGGATGGCGGATACACGTTCCACGGCGGCCGGCGCGTCTGCCATAGCGAGGCATAGATCGTGTTCGCGTCGCCGGGCTTGAAGATGATGTCGATAGCGCCGGTGTCGTCGTTCGGACCCAGCACTTTCTTCCAGGTCTTGCCGCCGTCCAGCGACCGGAACACGCCGCGCTGCGCATTCGGTCCGTACGGATGGCCGAGCGCGGCTACGAACACGCGGTCTGGATCGTGCGGATCGACACGGATCATGCCGATCTGCTGGGTGTCCTCGAGACCGATCTTCGACCAGCTCACGCCGCCATCGACGGACTTGTACATGCCGTGACCCTGCGCGATGTCCGAGCGCATGTCGGCTTCGCCGCTGCCGACGTAGATCACGTTCGGGTTCGACGGCGCCACAGCGATCGCGCCGATCGAACCGACATCTTCGCCATCGAAGATCGGGTGCCAGGTGCGGCCGGTGTCGTTGGTTTCCCAAACGCCGCCGTTGACCGAACCGAAGTAGAAATGTTTCGGCTGCCCCGGCACGCCCGTCACTGCCAGCGTGCGGCCCGCACGGAATGGCCCGATCAGCCGCCAGTGCAGATCGCCGAAAGTCGGGTCGTGCGAGTCCGTGGTCGCGGCGTGCACGACCGGCGCAATCGTCCCCGCCGACGCGGCGACGGTGATCACGGCAGCGGACAACAAGGCTGGCAGCTTCATCGTTGTTTTCCCTCGGCACGATGCGCAACACCGCATGATAACGCTCGCGGCATGACGCGCCAGCATCGCGCAGCCACGCGCGGCATGTATGTGCCGTGCGTCATGCGTCCCTGTTCATTCGCCATCATCGGCTTCGCAATCGGCGCGCTGCTGCCGATCGACCGATCTGGCCACGTCCGGAAAAACGAGGCGCAGCGGGCTGCCTTCGCGGAACAGTCCGTGATGCCACCGCCACTCGTGCCGCATGCGGATCAGACGCTTGATCAGCCAGCGCGACACCCACGGCAGCAGCGCCAGCAGCGCCAGCGACACGATCAGCGGCGTGCTGATCAATCCGCGCAGCGTCTTCGCGCTGGCGATGCGCGTGCCCGCGTTCACATAGACAATCGTGCCCGCCAGCATGCCGAGCTGCGTCACCCAGTAATAGGTACGCACACGAATGTGCGTCAGCCCCATCAGCAGGTTGACGATGAAGAACGGAAAGATCGGCACCAGCCGGATGCCGAGCAGATAGAACGCGCCGTCGCGTTCGATGCCGGCATCGACACGCTGCAACCGGTGCGCGAAGCGCTTGCGCACGGCGTCCTTGAAGACGAAGCGCGCGGCCAGCATCGCCAGTGTCGCGCCGATCGCCGAGCCGAAGGACACGATCACGCTGCCCACGACCACACCGAAAATCGCGCCCGCGGCCAGCGTCATCAGCGTCATCGCCGGGAGCGACAGCGCCACCACCACGATGAACACCGCGAAATAGCCGAGCGCCAGCCGCCACGGATACGCCGTCCACCACGCATCCAGCATCTGGCGATCGTGCTGCAACGTCTGCAGGCTGAACTGCTGCTGCGCGCCGGACATGAAGAAGGCCACCACGGCACCGACCAGCACCAGCACCAGAGCGACGCGGATCGTCCATGTCACGGCGCTGCCCATCGACCCAGCATGCGCGCGATGCCCTGAACGGGTTTGACACCGCGCGTGCGATGATCGCCGCTGGAATTTGGAGAAGGAAGATCGCTTGTCAGCGTTTGCGCCAGCCCTGCACCGTCTGAGGCACGATCATCTGTTGCAGGCATTGCTGGTGCTGACGCTGGCGCTGGCGATCTTCGACCCGCGTCCTCCGCGCGAGTATCTCGACTGGCTGGACGTGCCGACACTCGCGGGACTGACCGGCCTTCTGATCCTGACGCAGGCGGTAAGACTCAGCGGACTGATCCAGCGCTGGGCACTGGCGCTGGTGGCGCGGCTGTCGAGCGTGCGCATGCTGGCGATCACCCTGGTGCTGCTCTCAGCCGTGCTCGCGTCGATGCTGACCAACGATGTGGCGCTGTTCCTCGTCGTACCGCTGACGCTGGCGATCGATGCGATCGCGCGCGTGCCGCGCGTACGCCTGGTGATCTTCGAGGCGCTGGCGGTGAACGCGGGTTCCACGCTCAGCCCGATCGGCAATCCGCAAAACCTTTTGCTGTGGCAGCACTCGGGCCTGGAGTTTCCGCAATTCACGCTGGCGCTGCTGCCGGCCGGCGGCATCATGCTGGCGCTGCTGCTGTGCGTGAGCTGCGCGGCGTTTCCGCCGGCGCCGTTGCAACTGGAAAACGCGGTCGAGCCGCCAAGATTGAATGTCCCACTCGGGATAGGCGCCACGCTGTTGCTCGGCGGCATGGTGGCCGCACTGCAATTTCACTATGCGATCGAGGCCGTGCTCATCGTGTTGGCGCTCGGCGCGGTCTTCTTCCGTCGCGCGCTGGCCGGTGTGGACTGGATGCTGCTGGTCACCTTCGCGGCGATGTTCGTGGGACTGGGCCACTTGTCTGCGGTGGCGTGGATCAATGCACACATCGGCGCGCTCGACTGGCGCGATCCACGCGTGCTGTATGGCGGCGGCATCGTTCTTTCGCAGTTGATCAGCAACGTGCCCGCCGCGGTGCTGCTGCAGCACTACACGAGCGATCTCACCTTGCTCGCGATCGCGGTGAACGTGGGCGGTTCGGGCATCATGATCGGCTCGCTCGCCAACCTGATCGCGCTGCGGCTGGATGGCAGTCCGGGCATCGCGTGGAAATTCCACGCGTGGTCCATTCCGTACCTGCTGGCGAGTGCGATTGGGGTGGGGCTGTGGGCACTGCGATGAGCCTGAGGAGTTTTCATCAGGACTCGGCATATGGCGTACCGTCCTTGTGCACGAAGCGGCCATCGGCATTGGCGCTCATCATGTCGATATCGGAGCAGGTGGTGATGTCTTCTGGCTGACGCGAGCCGATTTCCAGATACACCGCCACCGCATCCGATCGGTTGATCATGTGATGGCCGTTGCCCGAGCCTTTCGAAAATGCGGCGCAGTCGCCCGCGCACAGCACGGTTTCACCACCGTCTTCGATCAGCGTCAGTTCGCCTTCGAGCACGTAAACGAATTCGTCCTCATGCG